>JAISUZ010000037.1 GCA_031271785.1 Fibrobacter sp.
GGTCAAGAAATACTTTGTTTTTGAGCAGCGGATGGTTTTTGGGGTCGGTAATGTCTTCCATACCTTTTTCCTTTTTTACAGCGGGCAACATGCCTGCCTGCCTTATAAACGTTTGAAACCCGATTTTGTTCGCAAAATTCTGAAAAAAGTCTGATTTTCATTTTTTGAATTGTTGAGAAATTGGAATCGCGCGAACATTGCGTGAGGCAGGCGGAGGGTGCGCGCGAAGCGCGCAGTGCGCAACACCGACCGGAGGGTAGCCCGTAGCCGCGCCGACCCGGCGCATCAGAATGACGGGATTCCGTATGACGTATTCAAGATCACGGTGACGGCGGATGCGCCGGGGTACGCCATATTTTATTGAACATATTTTCATTTGTTGGCGCTTTCGAATTTTGAGAGGCCGGTTGCTACGAAAAATTCCGTATGGAGCGAAAATTTTTTATTTACTCTTTCCCGAAAAAAACTAAATTTCCCGCCACTATGGCAAAAATCTTATTTAAACAGCAACTTTCCGCGGATGTTTTTTTAATCCGCGTTCACGCTCCCCATATCGCCGAAGAACGGCTGGCCGGGCAGTTTATCATTTTGCAGATCGATCTTGAGTTCGGCGAACGGATTCCGCTCACGATTGCCGATGCGGATACTCAGGAAGGTTCGATTACTTTGATTTTCCAAGCGGTCGGGAGAACGACCCGCCTTCTTTCTCATCTTGAAACCGGCGATGATATTCCGGTTTTGGTCGGCCCTCTCGGTAAACCGACTCACATTGAAAAATACGGTCATGTTGTTTGTGTGAGCGGCGGCGTGGGTACCGCCCCGATGCACCCGATTGCGCAGGCTCTCAAGAAAGCCGGGAACCGCGTTTCCATTATTATGGGCGCGCGCCACAAAGAGCTTCTCTTTTGGGAAGACAAGATGCAGGCGATTGCCGATGAGAATTTTATTATCACGACAGACGATGGTTCCGCCGGGCGCAAGGCGCTTGTGACCGAGCCGCTGAAAGAGCTCTGCGAGAGCGCAGACAAGCCGGATTTGGTGATTGCTATCGGACCTTCGATTATGATGAAGTTCTGCGCGAAAACGACCGAGCCGTTCCATGTTCCGACTCTCGTGAGCCTGAATACGATTATGGTGGACGGTACCGGAATGTGCGGTTGCTGCCGCGTGAATGTGGGCGGTAAAGTGAAGTTTGCCTGTGTGGACGGTCCGGAATTTGACGGACACCTTGTGGATTGGGATAACCTGATGCACCGCATGAGTACTTACCGGGAAATTGAAAAAGATCATTTGTGCAATATGGAGCGCATGGCTCTTGAGAAAGAAGCGGAGGGTAAATAATGTCGATGCATAATACCGAACACAGTAACGAGATTCAATTGGATGAAATCGCCAAACACGATGTGGAACAGCTTAAGACTTTGCACCCGACGCTGAAAATGAAAGACCGCCTTGCGATTCCGCCGCAGGCGATGCCCGAACTCGACCCCAAATACCGTGCGACCAATATGGAAGAGGTGGCTTGCGGTTATTCGGAGGCGGAAGCGATTATTGAAGCGAACCGCTGTTTGGATTGTAAGAAACCGTTCTGCATGGACGGCTGTCCGGTTAGAATCAATATTCCGGGTTTCATTAAGGAAGTGGCTCAGGGGAATTACGATCAGGCGATTCATATTATTAAGGAAACCTCGCTGCTTCCGGCGATTTGCGGCCGCGTTTGCCCGCAGGAACGGCAGTGCCAAAAGAGTTGTACCGTCGGAAAAACTTTGAAAGATGTGAACAAAGCGGTGGCGATCGGGCGTTTGGAACGTTTCTGCGCGGATTACGAGAGAGAAAAAGGGACGATCAAAGTGCCTGCCGTGAAACCCGCGACCGGTAAGAAAGTGGCGGTGATCGGTTCCGGCCCGGCCGGGCTTGTGGTGGCTGCCGACGTGCGCCGCGAAGGTCACGATGTGACTATTTTCGAAGCGTTTCATAAACTCGGCGGCGTGATGCGTTACGGGATTCCCGAATTCCGTCTGCCGAAAGAGATTGTGGATCAGGAAATCAAGACGCTCGAAGCGATGGGCGTTCATTTCAAAACCGATTTTATTATCGGCAAAAGCCGCAAACTTCAGGATTTGATCGACAAAGACGGTTTCGACGCGGTCTTTATCGGCGTTGGCGCCGGACTCCCGCTCTTTATGGGGATTGAAGGCGAAAACCTGGTGGGCGTTTTTGCGGCAAACGAATACCTGACCCGCGCGAACCTGATGCGCGCTTACGATTTGAATAATGCCCATACGCCGTCTTGGCCGGCGAAGAAAGTCGCGGTGCTCGGCGGCGGAAATGTGGCGATGGATGCTGCCCGCATGGCTCTTCGTTTGGGAGCCGAATCCGTGAAGATTATTTACCGCCGCGGGATGTCGGAACTTCCGGCGCGTGCGGAAGAAGTGCATCACGCTCAGGAAGAAGGCGTTGAATTCTGCGTTCTCCAAAATCCGTCCAAGATTCTCGGCGATGAAAAAGGCCGGGTACGCGCGATGTTGGTGGACCGCTATGAACTCGGCGAACCGGATGAAAAAGGCCGTCCGCGCCCGGTGAAACTTGAAGGTCAGAGTTTTGAAATGGAAGTGGATACCGTTCTCGTGGCGATCGGCAACGGTTCAAACCCGCTGATTTCTCAGACGACTCCGGATTTGAGAGTGAACCGGAAAGGTAATATTGAACTGGATAATCCGGAAACCAACCTGACTTCGAAAGCGCACGTTTTTGCCGGCGGTGATATAGTTCTCGGGGCTGCGACCGTGATTCTCGCCATGGGCGAAGGTCGCCGGGCTGCCGCGGGAATCAATAAGCTTCTCGCCGAATAAGAAAACCAAATGCAAAGCGGATTCGTTCATTCGTTTGAATCCGGAGCGGCGGCAGATGGCCCCGGAGTTCGCTTTGCTCTTTTTTTAACCGGTTGTTCGTTCCGGTGCGTTTATTGCCATAATCCCGATACTTGGGAACTCTCCCGCGGGAAAAAAATGACGAGCGATGAAGTTCTCGGGGAAATCGGGAAGTACGCTCGATTCCTGCGAATTGCGGGCGGGCTTACGGTGACCGGAGGCGATCCGCTTTGCCAGGCGGATTTTACTCACGAAATTCTGGAACGTTCTCAAAAGGAACTCGGGCTCCATACCGCGCTGGATACGCAAGGGTTCCTTGCAGATAAATTACCGGATTCCTGGTTTGACGCGGTGGATTTGGTGCTTTTGGATATTAAGCAGATTCACCCCGAAAAACACCTTGCGCTTACCGGGAAAAATGCGGAACCGACGCTCCGTTTTGCCGAACGCCTCGAATGCATGGGCAAAAAATTTTGGCTCCGTTATGTGCTCGTGCCGGGAATTACCGATGACGAAACCGATTTAAAAAACCTCGCCGCTTTTATCAAACCGTTCACTTGTATGGAACGCGTTGAAGTGCTCCCGTTTCATCAACTCGGGAAACACAAATGGGAAGAAATGAATCTCCCCTACTCTCTTGCAAATACGCGCGTGCCTACGCGGGAAGAAGTTTGTTTGGCGGAGAGTATTTTGAGAGGGGGGTGAAATGCGCGAGACTGTGGCAGGAATAGCGACCGGAATTGCGGAGACGCGGAACGCGGCTCCGTTTTGCCGCATCGGTTCGGTTAGTGGTTTCATACAGCTCTGATGCCGTGCAAAATGCCAGTCCGGTCCCGGAATGAAATGGAGGGAGCCACCCATGAAAATAATTTTAAAACCGCTTATACTTTCTTGAAAATCAACGATGTGTTAATGCCGCCGAAAGCAAAATTGTTACTCATTATATATTCGGTATTGAGTGCGAGCCCGTTTCCTTGTATGTAAGAAAGCGGAGCGCATTCCGGGTCGATGTTTTCGAGGTTCAGGTTCGGCGCGAACCAGTTTTCGTTCATCATGTTGATCGACATCCACGCTTCAATCGCGCCGCAGGCGCCGAGCGTATGCCCGATGTAATTTTTCAGAGAGCTGATCGGAACCGCTCTCCCGAGCGCATTGTAAGTGGCCCAGCTTTCCGCAATATCGCCGTGTTTGGTGGCGGTTCCGTGCCCGTTTACATAACCGATGACTTCCTTTGAAATTCCCGCATCTTGAATAGCGAGCTCCAAGGCTATTTGCATGGTGGCTTTGTTCGGTTGCGTGATATGATCGCCGTCGGTATTGGTGCCGAAGCCGACAAGTTCCGCATAAATTTTAGCGCCGCGCGCTTTGGCGTGTTCATATTCTTCAAGCACGAGCGTTCCAGCGCCTTCGCCGATCACGAGCCCGTCCCGGTCGCGGTCATAGGCACGCGGTGTTTTTTCCGGCGTGTCGTTTTTGGTGCTTGTAGCAAACAAAGTATCAAATACGGCCGATTCGGTGGGGTTGAGTTCTTCGGCGCCGCCCGCGACCATTACATCTTGCTGCCCGTTTTTGATGGCTTCGTAAGCGTAACCGATGGAGAGGCTCCCTGCCGTGCAAGCGGTGTTCGTGGTGATCATCCGGCCGGTGAGTCCGAAAAATACGCCGATATTCACCGCGCAGGTTTGCGGCATGGATCGAATATAAGTGGTGGCCGTAATGCCTTCGGTTTTGTTTGTGGTGAGCATGGAGTAAAAATCAAGGAGCGCGTCCACGTTTCCGGTAGAAGAACCGTACGCGACCCCGCAGCGTCCGGAACGCAAAAGAGTTTCGTCGTTGATGCCCGCCATTTGAATGGCTTTTTCCGCCGAAGTAACGGCAAGGAGCGCCACACGGCCCATTCCCCGGATTTTTTTCCGCGGGTATTTCGGGAGTTCATAATTCACGGGAGCGGCGAGCTTTGTATTCATTTGTTCGTACTTTTCGTAAGATTCCATTCTCACGACACGATTTTTCAAACCTTTCAGGTTCGCAAAAACTTCACTCCACTCGGAGCCCAGAGAGGAAATGCAAGATCCACCGGTTACTACCACACGACACGCCATTAAATCAATCCTCCGTTCACGGAAATTACTTGCCTCGTGATATAAGAGGCGGATTCGGACAAAAGAAAAATCACGACCGCGGCCACTTCTTCGGGTTTACCTGCGCGCCCAAGCGGAATGGACGGGAGAATTTTATCAAGCGGCGCGTCTTTGCTCATTTCGGTTTCGATCAAGCCCGGCGCGACACAATTGACGGTAATTTTCCGGCTAGCCAGTTCAATTGCTAACGCCTTTGTCGCGCCGATGATTCCGGCTTTGGATGCGCTGTAATTCACCTGCCCGCGGTTTCCTATAATGCCTGCGACGGAAGCCATGGTGATGATCCGCGCCGGTTGTTTGGCGCGGCACATGGGCATAACGACCGGATGAAGGCAGTTAAAAAATCCGTTTAAGTTGGTGTCGATCACCTGATCCCAATTTTCATCGGTGAGCGCAGGGAACGCGCCGTCACGGCAAATTCCCGCATTATTCACTACGCCGTAATAAACGCCGTTTTCCCGTATATCGCGTTCCAATACTTCGCGGCATTCTTCGCGGTTGCCGATATCGAACTGAAGCAATCGGATTTTCCCGCCGGCGGAGAGAATTTCTTCGGAAGCTTCTTTCAAAAGAGTTACGTTACGGTGGTAATGCGCTACGACCGAATAACCTTCTTTCGCGATCGCTTTCACGAGAGCAAGCCCAATACCGCCCGAAGCGCCTGTGATCAATACTTGTTTTTCCATATCATTCCCTTTCTAAAACTTTATACGAACTAACTTCAACCGTATTTAAAACACCGTGCGCGACTTCTTTGCCGTCCATAAAAATAACGCCTTCAAAAGTCACCGCCTGATCCATCCGGAGCGTTTGCCGTACCTGAATTTGTATGCATTTTCCGAGGGGAAACGAATCCACCGAAGCCGTATAACCCGTAACGCTCATAATAAAACCGACTTGCGGCGCGGTATTTCTTTCCCGATTGTAAATCCCGGAAAGAGCGGAGATACTTTGCGCCATATACTCAAATCCGATCCATACGGGAACGCCCTGCATTCCGGAATCCAAAAACAGGGTGCCGGGCAAAATATCCACTTCGCTCGTGAGCTCTTTGGCTTCAATACTAAACGCCGCAATGCGGGAAAGGAGAAACATTTTACCGGAGTGCGGCACCAGTTTTTCCGTTTGTTCTTTTGTATAAATAACTTCGCTCATGTTCTCTCCATCACAAGACTCACGTTACAGCCGCCGAAAGCGAATGAATTACTCATGCACCGCGAAACCCGATTTACCGCATGAGGCGCGGGCACTAAATTCAATGACGGCAAAGTCTCGTCACGCACGCCGTCAAAAAGATGAGGCGGTAGAAATTTTTCGTTGCCGGTTTGCAAAAGAGTCATACCGCAAATCGCAAGTTCCAGCGCGCCGGCAGCACCGAGAGTGTGTCCGGTCATAGCCTTTGTGGAACTCACCGGAAGCGTTCCGGAAAAAACCGAGGCAACGGCAAGGCTTTCCATAGCGTCGTTTAACTTGGTTCCCGTTCCGTGCAAATTCAGATAATCGATTTGCGAGGGAGAAAGTTCCGCATCGGAAAGTGCCCCTTGCATGGCAAGTATTGCTCCCGCGCCGTCGGCGCGGGGGGCTGTCATGTGGTCGGCGTCGGCGCTTTCGCCGATGCCGATTATTTTCAAAGAAGCGCCGTCCGCCTCTTTCGTGACTAAAAAGAACGCGCCTGCTTCGCCGAGAGTAATACCCGAACGGTTTGCGCTAAACGGATTACACGGTTCGGGAGATACCGCCTCAAGCGAAGAAAACCCAAGCATTACCGGAAGCGAGACAATATCGACTCCGCCGACAATCGCAGCATCGCAAACGCCCGCGTAAATCATATTCCGCGCCGAGGCAAACGCGCTCGCACTGGAAGCGCACGCCGTCGAATGTGTTTGAATCACATTGTTAAGTTCAAAATAATCGGCAATGAAACGCGCCGGAAAATCCGCCTGCTGCATTTCCATGGAATAATTTTCCGGGAAACTTCCGGTTTGAGAAAACGTTTGAAGCGCCGCGAGAGAAGCTTCGGATCCGTTATCGCAAGAACCGAGAAACACGCCGATCCGGTCTTTTCCATAATTTTGAATTGCCGCCTCTATTTTCGGACGCATAAATTGCAAAACACTTAAAGAAATCCGGTTCACGCGGTTATCAAAAAACGGATTTTCAACAGGTACATCCGTTACTTCGGACGTTAAAAGCGCGGCATAACGCGAAAGCTTTCCGAAGATTCGCTCTTGAATGGCGGAGCGATCCCCGGCGAGCAATTTTTTCCAAATCGCATCCTTCCCGGAACCGAGGGCGCAAACGGCGTTAAAATCCTGAATAAAAAGCGGGCGCGTCACTCGCGAACCTCCGAAAGAATACGGTATTCGTAACCGCGCCAAAGATTTTTATAATAAAGTTCGCCGGGCGTTTTCCGGATAGTGATAACGGTTTTCTCTCCGCTTTTCAAAAGCCGCGTTTCCGTATTACCCTCCCGATGTACTTCAAAAATAAAACCGGCGGTTTCCAAATTTTTCTTTAAAGCGCCCGCCCGGTAATAACAAAGCTGAAAATCGGCAATCACATATTCCGGCCGTTGTTTCTCGGTATCTAAAATACGGCTTGAAAACGTAAGACTGTCTTCGGTGTAAAAAATTTCCGCAAATGTACCGCCGAGCGCATTAAAAACATGAATGCTGATAAGAGAATCGGATGCTTTAATCCAAGCCTCCATTTCAAATTCGGAATCGCCGTATTTCCCCTGCAAATGCTGCGCGCCCTCAAAAGGCGTTTCGATTTCGGACGGCGGAAGCAATGAAAAAAAGTGTTCATCCGTTAAATAAACCGGGTGTTCGTTCACGCGGAGCTGTGACACGGAACGGCAGCCGAACATTCCCCAAACGATGCCGACTGCAATTAAACTCCAAAAGAAATAATGCCGTATTGCCATAAATTGAGACCCAATTTAAATAATTTGTACCGGTTATTCCAGGTCTTTGCCCGGTTCTTCTTGCTTTTGCGATACGAACGGCGCGAAAAGAAAGCAAAATAAAATCCCTAAAAAGACGGAAAGCCCAAACTGCGATACCGGGGCAAACGAACTGAGCGAAAGGGCGCCGAAAGAGAGTTCCGTCGTTACCATGGAAAGGAATACCGCAAGCATCGTCACCGCGTAATTTTTCTTTTTTTCCGAGAAAAAGAGAACGTAATCGATACCGATGCCGAGCGTGAGGATAATCCCTGCCACCGCAAAGAAGTTAAAAGGACGCCCTAAATAACCGAAAACGGCAATCGTCGTCAAAACCGAAAGCAACGGCGTGGCGATAATCAAAAGCGTTTGACGGAGCGCATAAAATTTTAACAGTACGAAGAAAATAAAAACATAAACCGCAAAAATCATCAAAAGCGAAATTTGAGAATAGCGTGTGAGTTCGTTTCCGATATCCTCTATTTTATCGACAAAATAAACCGAATCGAACCGGCTTGCGAGTTGTTTTAAAGCCGGGCGGTCCTTTTCCCGAAGCGGAAGTATTACGCTGAAATATTCTTCCCCCACTTTTCCGATCTGCAAATTGGAAACAAGCGCGGAGAGTGTTTCCGGAATTTTATCAAAAGTCAAAAAACGGGTAGCGGCAAGTTCAAAATCCCGGAGAAACTTCGATTCCGCCGAATCGCTTAACCCGAGAAGTTCAAACTGCCGGGCGGATTCCGGCAAAAGGCGTTCCCGGACGGTTTCGTAAGAATATGCCTGATGTTTGAGAGACGGGAGAAATTGCGAAAGCGATACATAGCCTTCCAAAATATTTTCCTGCTGCATGGAATCGAGAGCGATTCGAAATGCTTCTTCTTTTTGCAAAAGTTCTTCCGCCGAATTTCCTTTGACGATAAAGAACCAGCCGGAAGACCCATGATTTAAAATTTCAGCGGCAAATTTTTCCGATTCCAAAAGCTTCGCGGACATTTTGTATAAAGAGCGAATATCATTTTTAAAATTCACCTGATAAATACCGAAAGCCAAAACACCCGCAAACAATACAAAAACCCCCGCCCGCACCATTTTAGGAATCGCGCGTACTTTAGCATAACCTTTCATTAAAAAATGCGGAAAGGCGAGCGGCAATTTCTGTTTTTCCACCTTAGGGAGCGGTAAATACGGAAACGCGAGCTGAATCACAAGAAATGAACTTAAAAGCCCCGCGAGGGAAAAGAACGCCATCTGTTTCAACAGCAAAAACGGCATTAACACGAGCGCCACATAACTGAGTTGTGTGGTGAAAAAACCGATGCTGACCTGCTTGATAATTTTCTTACGCACATCAAAACCGCTCCGGTTGTTTTCCTTATTTTTCCAATGCGTGAAAAAATGAAGCGAGTAATCGATACTGATTCCAATGAGGGTTGTGCCGAAAATAAAGGTAAAAGTGTGAATTTCTCCGAAAATCAATTTCGTCGCCGAAGCGGCAAATAAAATCGAAGTGATAATCACGGTTACCGTGGATAAAATCGGAATCGGCGTGCGGAAGACGGATAAAAGAAGGATCACGATGAGAATCATCGAAAGCGTGCTGATAAGAGAAATCTCTTTTTTTGCTTCCGTAGAACTTTCATAAGTATGGAAAGGCACCCCGGAGAAAACCGTCCGAACACCTTTACTTTCCAGTTGATCCGCCAAGAGGCGCATTTTCCCGATGATATGATTTTCTTCCGCAATCGCGAGTACATCATCCGAAAGCGCACCGTCGATAAAGACAAAATAAGATCCTTTATTTTCAAAAACACGGTAACCGTCTTTCAGAGTGAAGGCCATTTTCTGCAAAGCCGGCGAAGTCAGATAATCGTTAAAAAGATTTTCCGTAAGGAGAAACGGGTCTTGCTCCAAGTTTTCAAGAGATGAAAAGGAAAACGTACCATATACCCGACCAAGGGCTTCGCGCTGTACTTCCTCCGCATTCAGATTTTGAAGCCGCTCTGCTTTTTGAAGCGCATAACGGTAATCGAAAAGGAAGTTTTTGAAATCGTTGAGAGAAAATTCGGGGACACGGCAATTTATTTTCCCAAGCCCCGCCGATTTTTGAATTTCTCCGCAAAAAGAATCTGCCGAAAGTTTCGCTGTTTCAAAATTTTCATGCCCGATAAACACAAAAAATTTGGATGAGTTCGCGGAACTCCAGACTTTTTCCGCTTCCGCGATTTCTTTGAGTTCGTGAGATTCCGGGAGAATGGAGTAAAAATCGGAACTGATTTTCCATGAAGAAGTAAACGCAAATGCGATAACGGTCAAATAAACCAAAACGAAAAGCGCAAGCGCTATGCCGTTTTTGGTGTATTTACTCGGCAAGGAACGCCTCTTGCTCTTCTTTCGTTAAACGTTCCGGAAATTGGTGACCGGAAAATTGATACACGATTTGATCGCCGTTGCTTTCTTTCAGAATGCAATCCGCGAGTACGGAATCCACGCGAATATAAATAAAGGCAAATAAATCCCGAAGCGTTTTATCTTTCGGAATCAGCCCGATATGCGAGCCGGGGAGCACTCCCTTTTTATGAGGAGGCTGTGAAAAAAAATAAATATCGAAACGCCCGTAAAGTTCTGCGGGTTTTCCGGAGAAAACCGCCTGAATGGTTTTAGCGAATTCGCGGAATACGGCGTTATCCGCCGTATGAATTACCTGATATTTCCCTTGCGGCGTTTTCTGCACCACTTTGGAATCGGTCACGGCAAGCAGTAACGGAAACGGTTTTTGCGTATCCCACAAAATGCCGTCCTGTTCGGAAATCAAAAAAACGCCTTCCGACTCAAACGTCCGCGAAAGTTTGGTAATGACTTTCTTTTGTTTGAAATTCCCCTTCACAATCGGGTATTTGGCAAGCTGCAGACAAACTTCTTCAAAAAGGGGTTTATCCTCTTCGTTCAGCGGCATACGAAAAACCGTGAATTCTTCCGAAGGTTCTTGAGCCGAAAGAATTCCTGCAAGCGTAAAAAGCAGAGGCAGAAAAACTTTAAGCATCCGCTTCTCCGTTCTTCAAATAGTATTCCACTTTATCCAAAAACACTTTCGGCGACACAAATTGGGATTCCATGGTTTTCAAATCCACCGCCATCTGCATGCTTTCCGCTTTGGTTAAAACCATTCCCGTTTCAAGGTCTTCAATCTTATAAGCGAGTTTTAAGCAATTTTCATATTCCACAATAGTTGCCGTAATCCGCACCTTTTGTAAAAACCGGAGAGGGCGAATATACTTCACATGAATATCCACCACCGGAAAAGCAAAACCGCTTTTCTCCATGGCGGCGTAATCATAACGGAGCTTGGAAAGCAATGCACAACGCGCCCGTTCCATGTATTTCACATAATTGCCGTGCCAAACGATATTCATGGAATCCACATCGTAAAATTCCACTTGAAAATCAACGGAGGCGCTGACGGTTTTATTTTCCATTAAACGCTCCAACGTTTGAGGCGAATCAGTTCTACCGTTTCGCGGAGTTCATGTTCCAGCGGGCGGTCTTCCGCTAAAAACTCAAAAGAATCGCACAACTGTTCGTATGTTTTTTCCACTCCTTTCAGTTTTTCCCGGGAAATTTCTTTTTTGAGAACCCGGAGACGGAGAGCCTGAGCGGCGGCGAGCAAACAGGCGGCAGCCACTTGTTCCGTGAGCTCGAGAACACGAATACAATCGCGAGCCGCGATAGTTCCCATACTGACTTTATCCTGATTATGGCACTCGGTTGAGCGGGAGAACACGCTCATGGGCATTGTATTTTTGAGCGCCTCCGCCGTCCAGGCCGAAGCCGCAATCTGCACGGCTTTAAACCCGTGATGATAGGAATACTTGCCTTCCGAGCCCGAAAGATTCGGAGGGAGACCGCGGTTAAATTTCACATCGACCATAACGGCAAGCTGACGGTCCAAAAGATCGGCGAGGTTTGCCACCACATTTTTCAAAGAATCCATAGCAAAAGCAATATGACCGCCGTAAAAATGACCGCCGTGGAAAACCGAGCGCAGTTCCGGATCAATAATCGGGTTATCGTTCGCGCTGTTCATCTCGACTTCAATCAACTGCCGGAAGAGTTTCTCCGCATCGTAAAAAACACCGATGACATGAGGCGCGCAGCGAATGGAATACGGATCCTGAATTTTTTCGGGAACAATGTTTTCTTCCGAATCCGAAGCAAGTACTTCACGGATTTTTGCCGCCGCCAGATTTTGCCCCGGATGCGGCTTCACCTCAAAAAGGCGTTCGTAAAAATGGTAAGCATTTCCTTTTAACGCCATCGAATTCATAGCCGTGACGCGGCACGCGACATCCGCCAAATAAGAAGCCTTGGAAAACGCAAGGCACGCTACGGCATTCATTACCGCCGTTCCGTTCATGATCGCAATCGCTTCTTTAGGGCGGAAACGGTAAGGGCGCAATTCCAATTCCTTTAAAACATCAAGCGCCAAACGGCGTTTTCCTTGATACAGCACTTCGCGTTCGCCGATCAAAACGGCAGCGAGGTAAGAGAGCGGCGTTAAATCTCCGCTAGCCCCCACGGAACCTTCTTCCGGAATCAGCGGCAAGATATCATGTTCGAGTAAAAAAGCAATCCGCCGAAGAAGTTCCATACTCACGCCGGAAAATCCTTGAGAGAGCGTATTTAAACGCACCGCGATAATGGCGCGGGTGGTTTCCGGAGTGAAATGATTTCCCATGCCGCAACCGTGATAACGCGTGAGGTTCACAGGTAAATCGTAATAATGTTCGGGAGGCACCACCTGCGTACAGGAATCGCCGTAACCGGTAGTCACGCCGTAAATGCCGCCGTGTTCCTGTAAAGCTTCATCTAAAAAAGTAGCGCCGCTCTCAATTTTACGGATAAACGAAGGCTCATCACATAACGTTACGGCACATTCTCTCCGGGCAATCGCTTCGATCATTTCAATCGTTAAAAAATCTTTTCCAATAACCACTTGTTTCATACGGTTTCCTTTTCTTCCAAAGCAGGATGCTCCCAAAAATTGTAAAAATTATACCACTGATAAGGGTGTTTCACGCAAAGCGTTTCCAAATGAGCCACATATTCTTTCATGAGAGCCGCAAGCATTTCCGGACGGTTTTTCCGCGGTCCATTCAAAGAAGTTTCCGCCTTAAAAATATGCATTTCATAAGGCGCACGAAAGTCCAAATCGCGTTTCCGGACGGCAAAGGCAAAGTAAACCGGAGCCTGCACGAGAGCCGCGAGCGTAAAAGCGCCCTGCGGGAAATAAGCGGTTTTTCCTAAAAAAGAAACTTCGGAACTGCGTGCCCGTGTTTTGGCCGCCGTGCGGTCGCCGGCAATTACCACCACATTTCCGTTTTTAACTTGTTCGGTAATTGAAATAACCGTGTCCGGGCCGATCGAATTGGCATCGATGATTTTTTCAATAAGCCCGGGATTCACCTGCCGGAGCATTGTGTTAAAACGCACCGTACCCGAAAAATCCACCACCGGCAACACCTCGAAAGGGCGCGCCGCGTGAGTATTATTAAACCCGGTAAAAGAGCGGAGCATTTCCATATTCCCCAAATGAGAACAAATTAAGAATGCGCCGTGTCCCTCATTGAGTTCCGCCACCAGTTTTTGAATATCGTCGTTTTGAGTTTCGATGGAAGCGAGCGGTACATTGTTCCCCCAGCCCGCAATTTTTTCAAACATGGAAAACGAGAACGATAAAAAATGTAAATACACCGAAAACACAGTCGCCCGTTTTCCGGCATGAATTAAAAAATTTCTCGACAACACGCGTTCATCGCGAGCGCCGAGAAAAAAGAAAAACGTCACGACAGCAATCACCGGAAACCTGACAAAATAAGGCGCGGCGCCGGCAATCCAAAACATGAAACGGAACTGCCAATCCCCTTTTCCGAATTCCTGTTTTTCCGACCAGTGCTTATCTTTTCCCATGGTTCTTGATTTTGCGGTAAAGGAGAAGCGGCGCACGAACGAGCATCCCGAGAAACAGAATCGCGTGAAGCCTTGAAATACGCAGATTATCGCGGATCATGCGGAAATGCGAAATACCGTCTTCGGGGTAAGAAACTTTTACCGGATAAAAATGCATTTTCACGTTTCCCCAATAAAGGCGCACTAAAATTTCAATATCGAATCCCATGCGGTAATCCGAAAAGCCGCGTTTTAACAGCTTGCTTGTGGACTTCAAAGGATAAACGCGAAAACCGCACATCGCATCGGGAATATCGCAGGAAAGCGTTTCGAGAGCTACCCAAAAATTCGTAATTTTCCGACCGTGTTCACGGCTCTTGGGAACGCTTTTATCATATTGCGGTATGCCGCCGATCAAAGCCCGCGGATGTTTCTCCGCTGCTTTTAAGAAAAACGGAATCGCAGATAAATCGTGCTGACAATCCGCATCAATTTGGAGCGCGTGAGAAAACCCGAGTTTGTTCGCCACGAGAAACCCGGCCGAAACCGCGCCGCCCTTCCCCCGGTTTTCAGGGAGCGTCACGAGGTTAATTTCTGGAAACGCACGCATAAGGCGCAGAATATCCGCTTTTGTTTCTTCATCGCTGCCGTCGTCCACAAGAACTACAGGGAGCGCATTCTCCCGCAAAACTTCCATGAGTGAAAAAAGCGTTCGCCCATGATTATAACAAGGGATCACGGCACAAGCATCAACGGTAAAAGCATCTTTATTCATTCAAGAACCTCCATAAAAATCACTCCCGAAGAAAACAAGGCGCGACTCTCGGGACAAAGATAATTAAAGGTGATTTTCCCTTTCTCGCGGCTGTAAGAAGCCTCCAGACAAATGGGAGTATCCGGAAGAACCGGTTTTACAAACTTCACGCGGGAAATTTTGGAAAAACGAAGCGAACTCTGCAAATATTCGTGAGAAAAACGAATGGCGAGGTCAATTTGAACCACGGCCGGCAACAAATGAAACTCGTTAAAATGACCGTCGTAATAGTCGCTGGATTTCGGCACGGTCAAAAGCACTTCCATTTTATCTTCACATACCCGAACATCCCGGACAATCACATTTTGAGATTCTTTCACAAACAACTGTTCTATTTCCTTCCGTTTGATTTTCCCTTGGGTATCTCCGGGGAGACTCTCCGAATAGCGCCACTTTTTAGGGAGTACCGTTCTCTCCAAGTAACCCGAAAGATAGTTTTTAAAAAAATCGTTTCTCGCTTTTAGGGAACATTTTCCCAATTGTTCGCACCCCGCCCGGTTCAGCACGACAGCCGCCCCCAAATACTCGCGGAACCCGGTAAGCGCCACCACGCAAACATCCTGCACAAGTCCGGTGGCGCGGATCCTCGACTCCACTTCGGTGAGCGAAATCCGTTTTTCCTCGATTTTTACAATCGAATCGATTCTGCCTTTCAAAATAAAAGAGCCGTCTTCATTGAATTCCACCAAATCGCCCGTGGTGAACCCCGCCGGGTCATTCAAGTAAGGCGAATATACTTTCAGACATCCGTTCTCTGTAAGTTCCATGCGGTTCACGCGGAAAGGTGTCCAGGCAAGCGACTTTTCCGCCACACGGTAAGCGATACCGCCGGTTTCCGTACTTCCGTAAATCTCCGCCGGGGAAGTTCCGGTAATGCGTTTGGCTTCCTGCGCCGCTTCTACCGGGAGCACGCCCCCCGATGAGAACAGAAGCGGCGGAATCTCAAAAATGTGATTCTCGAGTTTCGATTCGGCAAGCCGCTTGAGAAACGCAGGGCTCGAAACCAAAACCAAAGGCTCGCGGCTGAAATGCTTTAAAGACTCGGGAATTTCAATGCGCTCGCTCCGGAACGGAACGCCGAGAGAAGCCGGGAGAAGCGCGGAAAATAAAAGTCCGTAAATATGATGGTGATTCACCGTTCCCACAAAACGCCGGGAAAGACAGGCTTCGCCCCAGAGGAATGAAAGTTCGGCGCCTTCCGCCTCAAACTGGAATAACTTTTTATGAACGGCTTTCGGCGCGCCGGTGGTACCCGAAGTATATAAGAATAAATCCGAATCTTTGGAAACCGATACAAAGTCAACCGTTCCGGAACTGTTTTTCACGCATTCTGGAATTGAAAACGAATCCGCAATTTCCTGATCCGTAAGAATTCCCGTTTCCGCCTCTCGAATTTCCCGGAGAAAATCCGGAGCGCGGTTCGCCGTGAGGTATAATTTTTTACCTGTTTGGAGTACCGCCGTAAACGCGACTAAAAACCGGTAAACATTTTCGGCATGAAGGATCCACCCGGAATAAGGCAATGAATTTATCTTCGCCCGAAGTGCTGCCGTATCGCGCACAAAATCGCCCCATGTCCGGTAACGTTTTTCTTCCCATTGATTTTCAAAGCATAAAATTTTTTCATCCGGATAAAGCCGGCGGTGCCATGCCGATAAAGGAGTGTAATTCGATTTCGGATATTTCTTTCGTACCTGTACCCGAACCGCATACTCAATTAAAAAAAGCAAGCCGATCAGAATGTAAGAAATCAACCCGTTGTAAAGCGACCAAATCCATTCGGAGCCGGCAAAAACGGTCGCCCAGGAAACCGAGCCGTTAAAGACAAAAAACAGGCACCAAACCAGCGTAACCTTAAAACAGTATTTTTCTACCGCAGAAACTGACGGAGATGTCGCAAGCGTTTTATCCTGCAAGAGCGCAAACCGAAAAACGAGCGACGGCGGGCGAAACAAAGTGGAACCGAAAACCCCAAGCAGCACCAGGTTGACAAGCACCGGATAAATTTTGAGAGTCGTTTCGCTGTTCGTGACCCAAACGAGAGCGACAAGCCCCAAAAGCCCGGCGAATAAAAACAGCGTTTTGCGGTTTTTTCCGCGAAGAAATGCGGAAAAATGAAACGCCGCCATGATAACCAAAAGGAGTGAAAGCACGCGCGGCTGTATCTTAAAATACAGCCCGGCAAAAATTAAAACAGGGTAGCAAACCGAAAAGATTGTAAAAACAACCTTCCCTAAAACAGATTTCATTTGCCGGAAGAATCCTGCATCAAGTTGTCAATCGCGTTCACCACGTCTTGCATGGTGCGTACTTGCTTGAAAACTTCCGGATCAATGTTTCTCGGGAGCATGGACTTTAATTTCACAATCAGATCCACCGCGTCGATGCTATCCAAATTGAGATCTTCATACAAACGCGCCTCGGGAGTCACCAAAGCCTCATCAATATCAAATTCATCCACTAATGTGTTTTTCAATTTTTCAAAAATTTCATTTTTGTCCATATTTTACTCCTTCGTATTCGCCCGGATATAAGCGGCCAGTGCATTGACCGAGGCAAAGTGTTTGCGCGTTTCGTCGTTTACGGTGGCAAAGCTCACATTAAAATTCTCTTTAATTGCAATCCCGAGTTCCAAAGCATCAATGGAATCCAATCCAAGTCCGTCACCAAAAAGCGGAGCATCGTCCACGATATCTTCAGGTATTATCTCTTCCAAATCAAGCGCTCGAATCAAAACTTCTTTGATTCGCAAATTCAAATCATCCATCATAACTCCAATAACTTATTTGGGTATTCCCCACCGCAACAATTGACGGGGCGTAAAATATAGCTAATTTTAAACGATTATAAATATAAACTCTGTCAAGGAGCCCTTATGAAGGTTCGTTACCTGATTTTAGCCATTGTCCTCTTATTCGGAAGCATTTACGCAGGACCCAAACCCCTTGCTATTCCGGATCATTTTGCCAAACCGGCAAAAAAACAGACCGCGCTCCCCGGAAATTTTGAAATTATTATTGGGGAAAAGGTTCGTGCCCCCATTGATCAAAAGCGGTTTTTCTACTCCATCCTTCTCGCCGCGCAAAACCTCGGGCTCCGGAGTCAAGTCACGTCTTCCAATACGATTGTTGTTAATTCTACAAACACCGCCGTCCGGGTTTCTTTCGGAGAAGACGAATACTGGTATGAATATGTGGACAGCCGGAATCTGAATGCAAACCCCAAAGAAAACCGGATGCCGGACAACTATATTCAATTCCTCGATACCCTCGAAACAAGCATTCAGGGAGTTTATACGTCGCCGGAATCCGCAACCATTCCGCAGCCGACACTCTCGCAACTAAAAGAACAACAAACCGCCGCCCCGGCCGCTTTTTCTCCGCCGCAAAGAAAAACGCAGGCGATGGCGCATAATTTTGAAGTCATTTCCGGAAAATTTCTCACGCCGCCTCTCAACGAAGAAAGTATGCGCTACGCCATTATCAAGGCCGCCCATACCCTTGGTTACCATCCGCTCCCGTCGGATAACCCGAACTCTATTGTGCTTTACAAAGCGAACGGCAGCAAGTGGTCGGTGAAAATCAAAGTCGTTTTCTGGAAAGGCGATTACTGGTTTGAATATGTGGACAGTAACCGGCTTAAAGCCGATCCGTTCCGCAACCGGATCCACCGGAATTACTATGAATGGATCCGGGATTTGGATTCAAAAATTACCTCCTATTATAAATCACACTATTCCCGCTAAGCCTTTATGTTTCCTTTTTACACCCAAGACAAAATCCGCGCGATTGATGCGAAGTTTGAAGCACAGCGCATCGCTTTCGCACCTCTTTCGTTTCAAGCCGCCATCGCGCTCCGCGACCTCGGTATTCTCGCAGAAGTGAGCGCAAACAAAGACGGCGTCACCACGTCTGCCCTCGCCGAAAAGCTTTCGCTCTCCCTCTACGGTGTGGGCGTTCTCGCGGAAATGGGACTCGGCATGGGAGTCTTAAAACTCGCGCCCGGTTCTTCCGAAGAAGATTTGAAATACACGCTCGGAAAAACAGGTTACTTTCTCTTAAAAGACGAAATGACTCTCGTAAACATGAACTTTTCTCAAGACGTGTGTTATGAAGGCGCGAAAGCCTTAACGGAATCGGTGAAAAACGGAAAGCCCGAAGGATTAAAATTTTTCGGAACATGGAAAACGGTGTATGAGGCCCTTTCGCAACTCCCGCCGCCCGTTCAAAAAAGCTGGTTCGAGTTCGATCATTTTTATTCCGACCTCGCGTTTCCCGAAGCCCTGCCTGTGGTTTTCCGGAAAAAATATAACACCCTTTTTGATATCGGCGGTAACACCGCCAAATGGTCGATCGCCTGCTGCAAGTACGACTCTCAGGTGAAAGTCACCATTATCGATTTACCCGGACAAACTGCCGTCGCCGAAAAAAACATTGCCGAAGCAGGCTTTTCCGACCGGATTTCCACTCACGCCACAAACGTTCTCGACAAGGAATCAAAATTTCCGCAAGGCGCGGAAGCCGTTTGGATGAGTCAATTTCTGGATTGTTTTTCGCTTGAAGAAATCACACGGATCGTCTCCAAAGTCCGCGAAAGCATTACGAATGAAACCGATGTTTTTGTTCTCGAACCGCTTTGGGATATGCAGCGTTTTGAAGCCGCGTCTTATTCTCTGCAAGCCACTTCGCTTTACTTTACCTGTATCGCCAACGGCAACTCGAAAATGTACCGTTTTAAAGAACTCACGAACGCGATTGAAGCAGGCGGTTTTGAACTGAAAGAAGCAAACCATAATCTCGGCATCAACAGTTATTCCCTCTTGCGTTTTCAGAAAAAATGACAACCGATATTTTTATTAACGCCCGGTGTACCTGGAGCCCTTCCGCAGAAAGTAACGCGCCGGCACTCCCGTGGGTACCCGTGTTATTCAAACGCCGCCTCAGCACTCTTTCCCGCATGGTGATTCACGCGGTTCACGCGGTTTCGGACAACCGCCCGCCCGTAAAAATCACGTTTTCTTCCGTTTACGGAGAAGTTTCGCAGCAATGGAAAATCGCTAAAAAGATTATCGAAACCGGAGAAGTTTCCCCGGCTCATTTTAGTTTATCCGTCTTCAACACGCCGGCAGCGCTTTCCACCATCTTAGAAAAGAATACCACCGGTTATGCCGCCGTATTTTCAGGGGCACAAGCTTTTGAAACCGGACTTCAAGACGCCATCGCCGATCTCGAAACCTCCGGAGAATCCGAACGCATTTATGTTTACGCCGACGAAATACTCCCGGAAGATTATCAGAAGCTGACAAAATCCGAAACCCCTTCCTTTGTTCTCGCTCTCCGGCTTTCTAAAACCAAATCACCCGAAAGTATTCCCTGCCCGCGTCAAAAAATGCCGGCGCTTTCTTTTTTAAAGAGTATCCTTCTTTGAAAAAACTAACAGTTAAAATTCTTTATTATTACCGGATTTTCGGCAAGCTGATTTGTTTTTTTATTTTCGGCGTCGGGAGTTTTTTTCTCGCTTCAATCTTTTTTCCGGTTATCATTGCGCTTACGCTTTTATCCCCGCGGCTTTTTCAAAAAACAGCGCGGCGTACCGTTTCTTTTACATTCTCTATTTTTATCAAAATGATGATTCTGCTCCGCCTCGTGACATTCAAAGTACACCACCGCGAACGTTTAAACGATATCCGGGCCAAGATTATTATTGCCAATCACCCATCGCTTCTCGATGTGGTGATGCTCATTTCCCTGATTCCGAATGCCGACTGTCTCGTAAAGTCTTCCCTCGGCGGAGCCAATATTTTGCGCGGGATTGTGCGCCGGCTTTATATTCCGAACTCTCTGAATTTTCAAGACGTGATTGAGGGCTGCATTCATTCTCTGAATCAGGGAAACTGCTTTATTATTTTCCCGGAAGGAACGCGTACGCGCCCCGGCAAACCGTTTGATCTGAAAAAAGGCGCGGCACGCATTGCACTTGCCGCCGAAAAAGATATTATCCCGATTTACTTCGGCGGTAATGAAAAAATCGGGTTACGGAAATTCGATAAACTGCTTTCGTTCCACCCAACGGAACGCTATCATTATATTTTGTCCGTACTCGAACCGGTTTCTATTGCGGCTTATGAAGATATTCCCGCTCACAAAGCCGCCGCACTCCTCACCGACCAATTTGAAGAAATCTTTACCCGCGAACGGGAAAAGGAACGCGCTCAAAGCAAAAATGCGGAATAAAACTTGTTTTAATAAAAAGCGCCAATAAAAAACACTCCGGTTTCCCGAAGTGTTTTAAATATCCGGTTTCAAAAAATTCAATTCACGGCAGCGCACGCCTCTTTGACCTGCGCAATGAATTCCTGAATACTCATTTGACCGAGATCGCCCGCTTTGCGTTTGCGGACGGCGACAAGCCCTTGTTCCCGTTCTTTCTCGCCCACAACCAAAAGATAAGGAACTTTCTGCTGTTCGCCCTGACGAATTTTGTAACCTACTTTTTCGTTGGAGTCATCGACTTCTACGCGGATGCCGGCCGCAAGCAAAGCGGCTTTTAATTCCTGCGCGTAATCGACAAATTTTTCGGAAAGCGGCAAAATGCGAGCCTGTACCGGCGAAAGCCATAACGGAAAATCGCCGGTAAATTCTTCAATCAAAATTCCGAGGAACCGTTCAATGGAACCTACGGCCGCGCGGTGCAGCATCACCGGCGTGTGTTTCTGATTGTCCTTCCCCACATATTCCGCGCCGAGCCGGGAAGGCATATTGAAGTCCACCTGAATGGTACCGCATTGCCAGTCGCGCCCGAGGCTGTCTTTCAAAACAAATTCGAGTTTCGGCCCGTAGAAAGCGCCTTCACCGGGGTTCAAAACGTAGCTCAGTCCAGCGAGTTTCGTTGCCGATTCGAGAGCCGCTTCCGCTTTGTCCCAAAGAGCATCATCACCAACGCGTTTTTCGGGGCGGGTTGAAAACTTCACCAGCACTTGATTAAAACCAAAATCCGAATAAATTTCCTTCACGAGTTCGCAGAAATCCGCGACTTCGGACGCGATTTGATCTTCCGTGCAGAAGATGTGCGCGTCATCCTGTACGAATCCGCGCACCCGCATGAGCCCGTGCATGGTGCCCGCCGGTTCGTAACGGTGGCATTTTCCGAACTCCGCAAGGCGCAGCGGCAAATCGCGCCAAGATTTTAAACCCTGATTGAAAATTTGAACATGGCAGGGGCAATTCATTGGCTTAATAGCCATTTCTTTATCGCCCGCCATGGTTTTAAACATATTTTCTTCGTATTTCTCGGCATGCCCGGATTTAATCCAAAGAGATTTATCCACAATTTCGGGCGTTAAAACTTCACGGTAATCGCGGCGCTGAAGTTTCCGGCGGATATAATCTTTCAGCGCATTGACCATCACGGTACCTTTCGGGTGCCAGAATACCATTCCCGGAGAATGATCTTCCATGTGATAAAGTCCCATTTCTTTTCCGATCCGGCGGTGATCGCGTTTTTCGGCTTCTTCCAAAAAGTGAAGGTAAGCATCAAGCCCCGCTTTATCCGCAAAGCAAGTACCGTGAATCCGGGTGAGCTGATCGCTGTTTTGATCGCCGTGCCAATACGCGCCTGCGAGAGAAAGAATCTTAAACGCTTTCAATTTTCCGGTACTCGGCACATGAGGCCCGGCGCATAAATCTTCCCAATTCCCGCCCGGTTTTCCCGTGACATAAAAACTGAGGATGCCGTTATTCCCCTCGCGTTCGAGAGCGCGCTTCGCGTTATCATATTTATACTTGTCGTTTTTCGTGCGGGCGAGCCCTTCTTCGGCAGGAAATTCCACACGAACAAACGGGCGGTCTTCCTTAATAATTTCTTTCATCCGGTTTTCGATTTTTTCAAAATCATCAATCGAAATCGGTACCGGCGTTTTCATATCGTAATAGAATCCCTTTTCCACCGCCGGACCGTAGGCGAGTTCCGTTCCCGGAAACAAATCGCATACCGCTTCGGCGAGTACATGGGCGCAAGAGTGGCGCAATACAAAAAGAGCGTCGGCATCTTCATTGGAAGGCGTGATAATACGAAAACGGCCGTTTTTCGTGAGGGGGCGGGAAAGATCTAAAATTTGATCGTCCAGTTTTACGGCAAGCGCTTTGCGGGCGAGCCCCTCCGAAATACTTTTTGCAATTTCCAGTCCGGTGATTCCCGCGCTTTCGTGACGAATGGAGCCATCGGGAAGAGTTAAGCTGATTTCTGACATATTTTTCCTTTACCCTGGAAATACGACATCCAGCGGTGAAGCAAATGTAGTAATATGAACGGAAAAGGCGGCTTAAAAGCCGCCCGGATTCAGGTTACATTCAAAAATTTACTGCTGTTTGATAAAAGAGGTTCCGCTCAAAGTTAATGTATCGCCGTTAAAAATATAAGAAAAGAAATGAGGAATCAAAAAGGCATTAAGACTTGTTTCAATGGGATTGAGTATGGAATCAATCTGAGAGGAATCCTTCCCCTGAAGAGTCAGTTGTGTCTTGAGAGTATCCAAAACCCTTGCAACACTGTACCAAGACGCAGTATCAAGCCCCGTTCCGGTAGGAAGATTCGCAAAACTGTGTACATAGGCGCCATATACCTGATTAAAAAGCAACGTTACCGTATCCTCGGTTGCCGAATAAGTTCCTATCACCATAGGATATCCTCCGCTGACTGTGAGTTCAACGACAGCATTGTTATCGAATGTCAATTCTTCAATATCATTCCCCCCGCTGAAATAGACCCAGGTTCCGACAAAGGGACCAACAGCAATCGAGCTACTGGAGCTCTCGGCTACCGAACTGCTCGAACTCGCCGCCTCGGAACTACTGGAACTTTCGGTTATGGAACTGCTCGAACCCGCCGCATCGGAGCTGCTGGAATTTGCCGTACCGGAACTGCTCGAACTTGAAGCTACGGAACTGGAACTTACCGTTTCCGTACTGCTCGAACTCTCATCAACATCAATAATTACGCCGTCGCTTAGCCCGCCGCCCGAATCATTACAACTGATCATGGCTACGCCGAAAAGAAGCGAAACCATTAACAAACCGAATCGAAATACTTTAGACATAGGGACTCCTTGTGTTTAAAGCGGTAAAATTCATTACCGCAGTGAGTATAATTGAATTGTAGTTCAAAAATTAGAGTCCGGCAAGGCTAAAAAACCTCGTTAAATACAAAAAGGCGGCTTAAAGCCGCCTGATTTCAGATTACATCCAAAAGTTTATTTGGTATAAACAACTGTAATAAGACCGCTTTGCAAAGTTAACGTATTGCCGCTAACAGTATAATTCCATACCTGAGCTGTGAAAAGAGAATCAATTAAATCCAACATAGGTTGAAGCAAATCACCCGCCAACGGTATCCCCTGAATAACATTAGTAACCGTATCCACAAGACTGCTGAGGGTAAACCATGTTGCACCCAAAACAAGTTCAAGGGCAGGAAGGACAAGATCAAGAAGCCCACCTACCAGGCCAAAATCATAAGACTGTACCTTCTGTAAAAAAGCAAGTCCGTACATTTCCTCAATATTCAGAGTTAATACAAGGCCGCTCACCGAATAAGTTCCTTGATAAGTAGGTACCGCATTGGTCGAGGTTGAAAAAGTGCTGTCACTGTTTAACGTAATGGCATCGCCATTAGTAGATGCCCAAGCTCCCGAAAGAAGAGCCGCAGCCAAACTGCTCGAGCTTGAAACGGCGGTACTGCTCGAACTGCGGGCGCTGCTGGAACTCGAAACGGCGGTGCTGCTCGAACTGCGGGCACTGCTGGAACTTGATACGGTTGTACTGCTCGAATTTGCACCACCTGTGCTACTGGAGCTTGCCGTACCGGAACTGCTGCTTGAGTTTACCGCAGAGGAACTACTGGAGCCTTCACCGGTACCGCTGCTGGAGCTCTCGGCCACCGAACTGCTCGAATTTGCACCGCTTGTGCTGCTGGAACTTGCCGTATTCGAACTACTGGAGCCCGTAATGCTTGAACTGCTGGAATTATCGCCATCCGCGCTGCTTGAACCGGCTACGTCCGTGCTGCTCGAACTTTCGACATCCGCGCTATTGGTACTTCCGCCGCCACAACCCATAAAGGTAATTCCGAAAATAAGTGCCAACATAAATAAACCGAATCGAAATACATTAGACATAAGGACTCCTTGTATTTAACGCGGTAAAATTCATTACCGCAATGAGTATAATTGAATTGTAGTTCAAAAATCAAAGCCCGGCAAGGCTAAAAAACCTCATTAAATGCAAAAAGGCGGCTAAAAACCGCCTTTTCGGAGCTGATAACCGGTTTATTTTCTGGTGTAAACGGTTTCTTTGATGACACCGCTCACATCCATCTTCGTTGTGAGTTTGTTGCCGTCAAGAAAATAAGCCTCTTTTGTAGGGGCAAAAGCACTGTCAATCATCTCCTGCAAACCAAAGAGAATCAGTTCAATCTGATCCGGAGGCATTCCCAATTCAGTAAGCATTTTCTGAACGGCTTCCTCAAGTTGTTCCGGAGTGAGCCATTCGGCCGGGAGCGCCGACGCCGGGTCCAATTTACTCAAATCGGTTTCGGGAGGAACCATAGAACTCAGTAAGCCGGCAAAAGACGGGCCGTACATAAAATCAATCGTTCTGGTTATCGAATCATCGGTTGCCGAATAGGTTCCTTTAAACGAGGGCGTTCCGTCAATATTATCAATTTCAAAACTGCCGTCACCGTTCAGCGTCATTTCTTCGGCTGGACTTTCCCAGGTTCCGATAATGGAACCGTTTTGATCACTTGAGCCGGAACTGCTGGAACTACCGCTACTGCAACTCATAAAGGTAACGCCGAAAACAAACGTTACCGCGAACAAACTCAACCGGAACATTTTAGACATAAATACTCCTGTGTTTGGTACGGCAAAACATTTTACCGCAGTGAGTATAGTTGAATTGTAGTTCAAAATTCGGAGTACGGCAAGGTATAAACAGAAAAGGCGGCTTTTAAGCCGCCTGATTCGGATTTGACCTAAAGTTTATTTTCTGGTGTAAGTAGACCCACCCATTGTTAATTTGTTGCCGTTAAGAGAATAAGTATATGTGTTAGGAGTAAATCGTTCAGTCAACGATTCTTCAGAGATATTGGCCACCATCTCAGGAGTAATCTGCGGAAATTGAAGGAGTCTTTTCGGGATTTCAACCGCAAGTTCTGCCGGAGTGAGCCAATCGTTAGGGAGCACCGCCGGATCAATTGGAGTTCCTTCAAAACCACCAACCCCAAACATTATAGTACCATGCATATGAGTCAGTGTCACTGTTATCGCATTTTCATTTTCGGCTACCGAATAAGTTCCTTTAAACAGAGGAGCGTCATCCGCGGAGGTGAGATAATAACCACCATCGTTCTTCAAGGTCATTACCGTGCCATTGACATCGAGCACCCAAGCTCCAACAAGGGAACCAACAGCAACCGAGCTACTGGAGTTTGCGGTACCGGAACTCGAACTTTCTACAACGGAACTGCTGGAATTTGGGACCGACGAACTGGAATTCACCATTTCCGAGCTGCTCGAACTCTCTCCAACATCAATAACCACGCCATCGCTTGGCCCCTCATTACAACTGATCATGACAACGCCGAAAAGAAGCACAACCATAAGTAAACCGAATTGAAATACCTTAGACATAGAGACTCCTTGCATTTAGCACGGTAAAACAAGTTACCGCAACAGCTATAATTGAATTTTAGTTAAAAATTTGATATCCGGCAAAATATGAAAACTGTTCTATAAAAAGGCGGCTTTTAAGCCGCCTGATTCGGATTTGACCTAAAGTTTATTTTCTGGTGTAAGTAATCGATTCAGGTTCACCTTCTTCATCTTCCGTTATCATCGTTAACTCATCGCCTTTAAGAGAATAAGAACTTGTTACCGGAGCAAACAAATCAACCATTATTCCAACCATATCGGGATTAGAGAGCATCTCCGTAACCTCACCCTGAGGCACTCCAATTTGAACGAGCATTGTCGCAAAAGCCCTCGCAAAATCTACTTGACTAAGCAACAATCCGACGGGTAATGCCGATTCTAACGAAGATAGATCCACCGAAGATAAATATTCAGGGGGGAGAAACATTATCAGAGCTATCATCGCAGCACCACTTACATGAGTGGGTGTTACAATAATAGAGTCTTTAGTTACCGAATAAGTTCCTTTCAACATGGGTTCTCCATCACCGGAAGCCTCAACAGAACCATCGCGACCCAAAATTATTTCGGTACCCTCATCATCCACCCAAGTTCCAACAAGAGTTGTTTCAATAATTACACTGCCGGAGCTTTCTACAACGGAACTGCTGGAATTTCCGGTTTTTGCACTACTGGAACTTTCTGTCTTTACGCTGCTGGAACTTCCTGTCGTTATTTCACCGTTTTTTCTGGTATGAACGGTTGTTACGGTTTCACCTTCTTCATCTTCCGTTATCATTGTTAACTCATCGCCATCAATAATAAAAGACCCTGTGATAGGAGCAAACATCTCGGCTTTCATTTCTTCCACAGGGAAGCCTTCAAGAAGCGCCGGAATCATCTCCGGAGTCACACCCGGCAATTTAAGAAGCATTTCTTCAATCGCTCCCTGAATATCTTCTTCAGCGAGCCAGCCGGCGGGGAGTATTGCCGGATCAAACGAAATCCCTTCGGGAACATACATACCAAGAGAAGGACCGTACACATGAGTTACTTGCGCTGTTATTTTATCTCCGGTTACCGAATAGGTTCCCTTAGTCATAGTAACGTCACCAAAGGCCATTTCAAAATTGCGACCATCTTTCACCTTTAATTCTTGGCCGTCTTCATCAACCCAAGTCCCGACAAGGTCACTATTACCGCTTGCGCCGCTTGAACTTCCGCTATCGCAACCGATAAAGGTAATGCCGAAAACAAGCGTCACGACCAGCATACTTAACCGAAACATTTTAGTCATAAATACTCCTGTGTTTGGCGAGGCAAAAAATGTTACCGCGCGCGAGAAATCGCGGAAAAAATAGATTAAAAATCGAAATTCAACAAGGAATAAATAGCCGTTACGAAAAAAAAATACTTTTGACCGATTTTCTTGATTTATATCACACGGAAAAAATGCCTTTGAAAGGCTTTCCGGATTTATATTAGCCCTATATGCTCCGGTGGATTTTACCTGTTTTGGGTCTCGCGCTTGTATTATGGCTTGCTTTTAAGCCAAAAACGCCGGTTTTTCCCGAAAAAGCACCGCCGCTCCCCGAAACCGTTTACTTTCCGGCAGAGGATACCCCGGATTCTTTTGCCCGCGCCGAGGAATGCCTCCGGAAAAAAGACCGGACTTGCGCCGAAACGGAAATCCGAAGCCTTTTAACGGCGGAACCGGAAAATCCGTTCCTTTATTTAACGCTCGGTCAAATCTTATTTGCCGGAGAAAACTACGAACAGGCGCTCCCCGCTTTTCAAAATGCGAAAAAATTCGACGCTCCCGATTCGCTCACGGACCCCTGGGTCCGGAGGGCGGAACGCTTGCTCGGAGAATCGGAGCAACTCGGGGTTCTCCGCTCCCCCCATTTTGAACTCCTCTTTGAAAACGGAAACACACTTTCCGCAAGCGACAGCGTTTTTGCGATTCTCGAAAACGCTTACGATTCCCTTTGCCTGCTTTGGAATTATTATCCGGAAAAAGCCATCGGCATTGTTCTTTACGAAAGCCCGGCCTACGAGGGCGCAAACCCGAAACCCGAGTGGAGCAGCGCGGTGTACGACGGTAAACTCCGGATTCCGCTCCGGATTTTTGATACCGATGCCCCCAAGGACGTTTTAATTCACGAACTTTCTCACGCTTTTGTTCACGAACTCGCCGGAGGAAAAGCTCCTGTTTGGCTGGACGAAGGGATCGCGCAAATTACCGACGGCACCACGGTTCAATTGGACGGGCTCCCTCCCCCGCCGGTTTCTCTTTTGGAAAAACCGTTTACGAAACAGCAGGACGTGGAAACCGTAAAAGCGCTTTACGCCTATTCTCTCGCCATGACCGGTATTTTATTCCGGAAAGCGGAGTCTTTTGAGCGCATGGGCGTTTTCTTGCAGCAATTAAAATCCGGCGGTTCGGTGCGGGAAATACTCGAAAAAGATTTCGGAACGTCTCCCGAATTGCTTTTGAAGGAATCCGAAAATTAAGTTCGGGCAGGGATGGTGACCCGTACGGGCGGAGACGCGCGGAATCTTTATTTTTCGGAAATGAAACGCGCGCGGCTCCGTTGCACTTGGCGAATAGCCTTAGTGCAATACAGCCCGGCCGGCGAGCCATGCGAGCCGGGCCCGCCAAAATCAGGAATTTATATCCCCTGCTCCGCCCCAAATTTCATCCATAAATTTCGCAGGAATACCGGCGGTTTCTCAAGAAAATTTAACGCGGTATGGCGCAGCCGGGTAGCAGCGCACACTGAGAAAACTTTTCATACCGGGGCGAACTTGGCAGATGCGCCGAATCCATCAAAAGACGGGCGTTGAGCGTGAATGACCGCAAGACCTAACTATATTTGAATTCATGACTCAGAAAACCGTAGCCGTGATCGGCGCCGGGCTTACCGGACTCTCGACCGCGCTTTATCTCAAAAAGCAAAACATTCCCTTTAAGGTTTTTGAAAAATCAAACCGCGTGGGCGGCGTGATTCAATCGCACCGGAAACACGGTTTTCTTTGGGAGTCCGGACCGAGCACCGGGACTCTCGGCAAGCCCGAAGCGATGGAACTCTTTGAAGATTCCGATTCGCTCGACCTCCTGGAGATCGCTTCTCCCGTTTCCAAAAAACGTTATATCTGGAAAAAAGGCAAGTTCCGCGTCATTCCCTCTTCTCCCATTTCCGGTTTATTCACGCCGTTGTTTTCCCTTCGGGACAAATTCGGAATCCTCCTCGAGCCGTTCCGCCCGCGCGGTACCGACCCGTATGAAAACTTATCCTCGTTTGTGAAACGCCGTTTGGGAGAATCCATTCTCGATTACGCGGTGGACCCTTTTGTTTCCGGCGTTTACGCAAGCTCTCCCGATATTCTGATCCCGAAATACGCTTTCCCGAAACTCTATAATCTGGAGCAGGAATACGGCAGTTTCCTCCGCGGCGCGTTCCACAAAATGAGAGAAAAGAAAACCGACCGCGACAGAAAAGCCACCAAACAGGTGTTCTCCGCCAAAGGCGGACTCGGCGCCCTCGTTGAAAAACTGGAAACGTTTATCGGCGCCGAACATATCGTTACCGGCGCGCAAAACTTAAACTGCAGCCCTACCGAAGACGGGCGTTACCAAATCATGCAAAGCGGCAAGCTCGAAACGTTCGACGGGATTATTTTCGCCGCGGGCGCGGAGCATTTATTTGAAGTCTTTCCGTTCCTCAATCAGCCGAAGTTCCATGATGCGGTCAAAGTGACCTATGCTCCGGTTATCGAAGCCGCCGTCGGTTTTAAAAAATGGAACGGACTTTCGCTGAACGGATTCGGCGGCTTGATTCCCTCCAAAGAAAACCGCAAACTCCTCGGCGTACTTTTCATGTCGTCGCTTTTCACGGACCGCGCGCCGGCAGGCGGCGCCTTGCTTTCCGTATTTATGGGCGGACTCCGCCGCACGGATTACCTGAGCCGGAGCGACAGCGAACTCCGGGAAACCGTACTCGCCGAACTCGGAGAAATGCTCCGCATCCCAAACCCGGCGCCCGATCTCTTTGAAATCGCGCGGCATGAAAAAGCGATCCCGCAGTACGACATCCTGACTGCGGAACGGATGAAAATATTCGGAGAAATCGAAACCGCTTATCCGGGACTGATCCTCGGCGGGAACGGTGTCGGCGGAATCGGCATGGCAGACCGCATCCGTCAGGGCTCGCAAATGGCTTTCCGTTTGGAATAAGATTTTTGGGCGTGCCCCGGCGCAACCACTCTCCGTCATGCTGATCCTGAAACCGTCACCCTGATCCTGAAATAAATTCAGGATGTTTTGCGCATCTATCGAGTTTGCACTTGCATATAAGATTTTCCAAATGTGCGCCGCCGCTTGGTCAGAATCCACTCTAAAGCGCCGGGTCGGGCTATATTGCACTAAGGCTAAAGCCAAGTGCAACGGAGCCGCGCTTACCGGTCGTTTCGGGCAAGTTACTCGCGCGGCTCCGCCCTTCGGGTCACTATCCCTCACGCATTCAAGCGTACCCTCGGCAACCGCCGGAAATATCAGCGGAGCAACCTTTTTAAAGTTTTTCTCGGAATTTATCACCGCACTTTTGAAATACCTTAGTATATTTGGTGCGTTCCTTCCTGCCCGGGTGGTGGAATGGTAGACACTGGGGACTTAAAATCCCCTGGCCGCAAGGTCGTGCGGGTTCAAGTCCCGCCCCGGGTATCTTTTCGTGTCGCTGTCCTTTGTTGAAGTTTATATTTATATATTAGTGCTATGATTAATTTTTATCCTAATACTTTTTACTACCCTCGAGAAAGAGTCGAAGAAAAATTTGCAAACGGCGAACTCCAGGCCATGCAAAAAATGCTACTTGATTTTGTAGAGCGGCATCGTGAAAATATTTGGATCGTAGCGCAAGATGAAAACGAACCGGGCGTTATTTCCGATGAAAGCCTGCTGGACGGACTCCGCAGTTTCCTTTTATATAAAGGTTCGCTTCAACCCGCTTTCGAAATGGCGGAACTGATTAAGGAAATCGACAAGGAAGCCTGGTACCGCAACGAAATTCATCCGGAAAATCCGAAAGAAGTCGCCGACGACTGGAAAGAGCAATACGCTTCGCAATGGCGCGAAGCGCGGATGTTTGAGACTTTCTTTTTGATTGAAGTGCTTTCGGACAAACTCGTCGAAATGCTACGCTGTAAATAAAAAGCGTTTTCAATCCGCGCCATTACTTGAATTTTGGGGTATGTAAACCATGCCCATATATTTTTAACCGGATCGAAAATATTCGGTCCCGAACATCATTATTGCGCATCTATCGAGTTTGCACTTGCATGTAAGATTTTTCAAGTGTGCGCCGCCACCTGGCCAGGATCCATGTTTTGGGGTCCCGGATTCCTCGCGTTTTTATGCGGTTAGGACAATCGCGAGGACAGGCATTGTCCGGTACAAAATTCGTTCCGAAATCCAAAGATTTCGGTGAATGACCGCAAGACCTAGTCGATGGATTTGATCATAAGCTGGATGTTTCTCATGCCGTTGAAGGAGTTCCAGCTCACTTCAAAATTTACGTTGATTTCTTTTCCTTTTTTCAGTTCGCTTTCCATCTTTCCCATTCCGAAAGCGATGGCGGAAAACGAGTGCTGCCGGTCTTGGGCGAGTTCCATTTGCAAGTGACCGCCGCGCACTTCCCGCACGCGGAGTAGTTTGACTTTCTCGGCGCGGAATACGGGGTAAGGGAAAGAGCCGCCGTAGGGTTCCATTTTTTGAAGGTGGTCCATGACTTCTTCGTTGAGTTCCGAGAGCGCGATGGGAATATCGTAATCCGTTGCGCTTGCGGAGGCAAAGTCGGGCGGTTCCTTTTTCGCAAAGTCAAGCAGAGAATTTCTTAAGGTTTCAATGTTTTCTTTTTTCAAGTTGAAGCCGGCGGCATTGGCGTGCCCGCCCCAGCGAGAAAATAAATGACGGCATTCAAAGAGCGCTCTGTGCCAATTAAATCCGTACATCGCCCGCGCCGAAGCATGAGCGGATCCGTCCGGCTGAATCGAAAGGATCGCGGTCGGCCGCCCGAAATGCTGGGCGACTTTCGCAGCGACTATGCCGATAACGCCCAAGTGCCAATTTTCGCCGTCCACCACAAGCACATCGGGAACACCGTTCGGGTAACGCGTTTCGACCCAATCCATGGTGGCTTTTGTGATTTCGGTTTCTTTCTTTTTGCGGAGCGTGTTGAAGCGGTTTAATTCCTGAACGAGTTGTTTTGCTTTTGCCGCGTCTTCGCAAATCAGGAGTTCCATGGCAATGTCCGGTTTTTCCATGCGCCCCGGCGCATTCATTAACGGCGCGAGCCGGAACAGCACTTCCTGACCGCCGATTTGTTTGCGATCGCCGAGCTGTACCTCGCAAAGCTCGCGAATCCCGGGCAATTTGCTTTGTTTGATTTTCGCGAGCCCGCCGCGAACGAGCAAGCGGTTTTCGGGACTGAGCGGCACCAAATCGGCGAGAGTCCCGAGCGCCACTAAATCCAAATAATCTTCCGCTCCGGGTATCGAGAGTTCCTGAAACAGCGCGCTTACTAATTTGTATGCAATTCCCACGCCGCACAAAAACGGGTTCGGGTAATCACAACTTTCCTGATGCGGGTCAAGCAACACCTCGCACGCCGGGAGACCGTCGCCGGAAGGCTGATGATGATCAAGCACCATCACCTGGATTCCTTTGGAATTCGCGTATTCGATTTCGGTGACGGCGGTAATGCCCGTATCAACCGTAATTAAATGCGTGACGCCGCTTTCATGAATTTCATCAACGGCTTTTTGGGAGAGTCCGTAACCCGAATCAAAGCGGCACGGGAGTTTCCACGCGGCTTCGATCCCGAGTTTTTTGAGAGCGAGCACGAGAAGCGCGGTGCTTGTCATGCCGTCGAGATCGTAATCGCCGAAAATAAGGACGCGCGCTTTTGGGTTTTCCAAAATGCGACGTACATAATCCACCGCTTCTTTCATGCCGTTCATTAAGTAAGGGTCATGCTCAGGAAAAGAAGAAGTATTTAAAATCGAATAAGCTTCCGAGACGGAAGTGTAACCGCGGCGTACAAGCAAGCGCGCAATTAAATGAGGGATTTTGAGTTCGTTTGCAATGGTAGAAGCCGCTAATTCCTGCATTCCCGCTCCTACTTCCGAAGTACGCTTTCAAAAATTTTTATGGCGAATACCTGAAGCGCGGCCATCGGCGCACTTTTCCGGGATTCTACCCGCGCGATGGTTTCCTGCGTTTGAATAAGAGCGCCGTTTAAGGTTTCCGCATCCAAAGAAAAATCCCACAAGGCGAGAGATTCCGAGAGTTCGCGGGCGCGCAACGGTTCGCCCGAAAGATACCGCACGGCATCGTTCAGCAAAAAGGAAATCACATCCAAAAGGAAAAGCGCGTCTTCGATTTCTTTTAAGTTTTCCGATTCGAGCGTAAAAAACAGTTCGGAATATTCTCTTTGAAGCGCGTGTCTTAAAAAATCACCGGCAAGAGTCACGAGCGATTCCCGGTAACTGCCGTAATACATGGCTTTTCCCGGAGAGCCGAACGCCATGCCCAAAATATCGGGGTCGGGAGCCTCTCCCGAAGTTTCCCGCACCGTTTGCTTCACTTCATCATCGGTCATGGACGGCAAGTGAAGCGTGATGCAGCGGGAAAGAATCGTCGGCAAAAGCCGTTCCTTATAAGACGTGGTAAGGATAAAATAAGTTTCTGGCGGGACTTCTTCGAGCGTTTTCAAAAGCGCGTTGGAGGCGGCTTCATTCATGCGTTCCGCTTCGGCAATAATCACACAGCGCACCCGGTCGCCTTTTAAACCGAAACGGGATGTCATGGCGCGGATCAAATCCACCGAAATAAAAGCGGCGGGCGTAATGTAATTCAGGCGGTACGGATTTTCCAAAATTTCTTTGGCGTAATGCGCTACATAATCGTCCACGGTTTTGGCGGTGGAACCGGCGGAAACTTCCGAGGCGCGCCTCGCGTTTGCTTCTTTGGACTCGAGCGGAATGACCCAATTCGAGACCGCTCCGGAATCCAATATCATTTTACAGCCGAAGCAATGACCGCAAGGGCGGTGCGATGCATCGGTACAGGAAAGAATGCGGGCTAAATCAAACGCGAGTTTCTTTTTCCCGACTCCCGGCGCGCCTTCTATGAGAAGCGCTTGCGGAAAGCGGGATTCTTCGAGTGCAGAAATCAAACTCTGCCGTTGTTTTTCCTGGGACTTCGGCCCTTGTAATTCAAACTTCATCATTTCCTGTTCAGCCACTGCAGCGGATCAATCGGTCGCGTTCCTTCACTGACTTGAAAATACAATTTAACTCCGTTGAGAGAAGCGACATCGCCGACGACTCCGATTTCTTCGCAATTCCGGACCTCGTCGCCTTCCTTGACGCGGATGGAACTTAAATGCCCGTAAGCCGAATAAACGCCGCCAGCATGCTGGATAAATACGGATGGTCCGCGGCCGTCGATTTCTTCAACCATCACCACGGTTCCTTTAGCCGCCGCCTTTACCGCCTGCCCGCGTTTCCCGCGAATCTCCACGCCGATATTTTTAGTTCTGATGTGAAGCACCGCATGTTCCTGCAAGCCGTAACGGCTAATGACCGCGCCCGCAAGCGGCATGCATTTGGGCCCCACGACCGCCGGAGCGGCGACTTCTTTGGGTTCCGTTTTTCGAGAACCGGAGGAAGCCTGTTTTCTTTTTCGCTCCTCTTCGGCGCGCCGGCGCGCCGCTTCTTCCTCTTTGCGTTTCTTTTCGAGTTTTGCAATGAGGGCGATCATGGTTTTTTGATTGCGTTCAAATTCCCGAAGCGCCTGCTGCTGCATTTTCCGGTTGGTTTTCAGCGAATTCAAAACGGTATTTTGATTTCCGATTTGCTGTAAAAGTCCGCGTTCCTCTTCCGATTTTTTTTTCCGCAACCGCTGAATTTCGTTCAAGTGAGAATTTTGCTGTTTTTGTTTTTCCTGCCGCAGCCGCATTAAATTTCCTAAATGCTCCACTCGCTCCCGGTCTTCGGAAACGAGCCGCTTAACCATATAGGCGTGGCGTTCCGGGTTTTTGTTTTGGAGAAACAACTGGTATAAAGTTTCCCATTGTTCGCGCTGTCCCCGGATATAAAGTTCGCGAATGCGATTTTTCATGGCCGTCTGCTGCTCTTCGATACTTTTATTGAGCGAATCCAATTCATGCCCGAGAACCGTTAAGGCGGAATGGAGCGTGGTTTCGTTTTCGATCATCGCGGATACATATTCCCGCGTTTGACTTAAATTCTGATCGAGAACGGAAAGCGTATGAATCACACCCTTTTCCTGATTTTCCAAAAGGCTCAGCTGTTTCCGGGTTTGAGTCAATTCCTTCTCAATGTTTTTCAACGCCTGTTTTTGAGATTTGATTTGCGCGGCAGTACCGGGCGCCGCCCAAAGAGAAGCCGTGCCGAAAAGGAAAAGAAGGGCGAGTAACTTAATATTCCCGGTCATGACGGCGTAAAAATCCCCGTACCGAACTGAAACTGGAAAACGCCGAGAACAAAGTTACGAGCAGCATTTGCAAAAATAAAATGGTGCCGAAGCCTCCCGTAAACGGGATGAGCACCGGCATCTGTTCCTGTAAAAAACCAATCAGAAAAAGCGCGACCACCGAAGCCGCGGTACTCCCCAAAAAACCGAGCATCACGCCTTCCAGAACAAACGGGAAACCGATAAAAAACGAACTCCCGCCGGCATATTTCATATTCTCCACGAGCAACTTTCTCGAGAACAGCGAAAGTTTTACAGCATTTCTGATAATCAGCGCAACCGTAAAAAACATGAGAACGCTAATACAGGGGAACCAAAAAAAGAGGGTTGATTTCCACGCGTCCACCCGTTCCACCCAGGAAAGCGGCGATTGCACCGCGTCAAAATCGTATTCCCGCAACAGAATTCCATGGACTTCATGAAACGAATGCAGCGTTTGGTAACGGGGGCGGAGCGAGAGCCGGAACGACGGCGGCAACGGGTTCCCGGAAACGAGGGCGAGCATTTCTCCGGAAAACTGCTCCTTAAAATCCCGGAGAGCCGTTTCCGGACTCACATACTCCACGCTGTCAATCTGCTTGATGCTTTGAAGCCGGAGGGCAAGCTGCGCGAGGGAATCCGGAGAAAGCGGTTCTTTCAAAAAAACTTCGGCGGTATAAAGCGAACGCTCCATTTTTGTCGCCCGGAACATACCGAGTAAACCCACCAAACTCCCCGAAAGCAGCAGGGAACAGAGAAATACGGTCATAAGCGACGGAGCTATCACCGTAAAATGCTGTTTCCATCCGCGGAAAGATTCCGTAATTAAGTAACCGATTTGACCGAACACATGCGGAATATAACTATTTTTAACGGACACTCCCTGAGAACCTTATGAAACACCTTGGCTTAAAAATCGTTGCATTTATCTTCGGAATCACCCTATGGTTCTATGTGGCTTCCGGACGCACTTATACTATTGAGCTTGAAGTGCCTCTCACTCTCGAGCGGATTCCGGAATCCATGGCGATCGCCTCCCGCCCGCCGCAAACTCTCCCGGTTCTTTTAGAGGGAAAAGCGCTTGATTTAATCCAAATCCGGTATTCCAAAACGAACACCGCCGCGATTGTTTTGGATCTTCACAACGCGGAACTCGGCACCGAACGTTTTGTAATCGGCAAAGAAAATTTCAACGCTCCGGATTTCCCCAAAGTAAAATTCGCCGGGCTCAATAATATCCCCTATCTCGAAATTAATTTCGACACGCGCATCACCCGCACGATTCCCATTAAACTCAACGCCGAATTCGAAGCGGCATCGAAATACACGATCGTTCAGGAACCGCAGATTTTCCCGAACGTCGTTCAAATTTCGGGAGCGCGCCAAGCCCTTTCCCGCATTTCCGAATTTCCCACTCAGAAAATCCGGTTCGACAATTTAAAGGAAAATGACACGCTCGCCATCGCGCTCGCTATGGAAACCCTTTCTCCGTTTATCTCTTCGAGCGACTCCGTAGTGAAAGCTGTTTTGGAAGTGCAGCTTTTGAGCCGGGCGGCTTTTGAAGGCGTTCCGGTAAACCTCATCGGCATTTACGATAAAAAAGAATACAGCCTCGTTCCCGCTACCGCTACGGTGGAGATCAGCGCCGGAGAAGGAATCCTTTCCAATTTAACGCACCGCGACATTGACCTGTTCATTGAGTTCAACCGTTTCGCCGTAGAGGATGCCGACAAATTATCACCGACGGTACACATCAACTACCCGATTCAAAATTTCCAGATTCACCCGGATAAATTTGCATTGAAACACGAAACGCCGGCAGAAGATTCCGTAAAAGCGCCATGATTTGGATGGGAATCGAATCCAGCTGCGATGAAACCGCTTGCGCCATTCTGCAAGACGATTTTCCGCGGCCGCGCATTTTAGCAAACGAACTCTACAGCCAAATTCGGGAACATGAAATTTACGGCGGCGTCGTTCCGGAAATCGCCGCGCGCGCGCACCTCGAAAAAATCGCGGTGATCGTGAGGAGCGCGCTTCAAAAAGCAAATAAAACCCCGAAAGAAATTCAAGCGATCGCCTACACGCGGGGGCCCGGACTCATGGGACCGCTTCTCGTGGGCGCTAACTTTGCCCGCGGGCTTGCGCGCGACCTCGAAATTCCCGCTTACGGCATCAACCATCTCGAAGGCCATATCGCAGCGGCGTGGCTTTTTGCCGAAACGCTCGAAGCTCCTTTTTTAACGCTCACCGTATCCGGCGGGCACACCGAACTCGTAGTGGAAAACCCGGGATTCCGTTACGAACTCCTCGGAAGAACACGCGACGATGCCGCCGGAGAAGCGTTTGACAAATGTGGAAAACTGCTCGGGCTCGGATACCCGGCAGGGCCGCTTATCGGCAAACTCGGGAAAACCGGCAACCGGAAATTCCACCATTTCCCGCGCGCGCTCAAGAACCGGGACAACGGCGATTTTTCATTCAGCGGCCTCAAAACCTCCGTACTCCGCTACGTCGAATCCAACACACCCGAATTTATCCGCGAGAACATCCATGACATTTGCGCCTCGCTCGAAGACGCGATTGTCGATACCCTCGTGCATAAAGTGATCTGGGCGCTCAAAAAAACAGGACTCCGGAATCTGGTCGTGGGGGGCGGCGTCAGCGCGAACGCCCGGCTTCGGGAACGGCTATCGCATTATTGCGAACCTCGCGGTATCGGACTCCATTTTCCGAGCCCGCCGCTCAGCACCGATAACGGCGCCATGATCGCCGCCGCTGCAATTCGGCGTGCGCGGGAACAAGCCTTATTGCAAAACAGCGAAATAAAACCGTGGATGCCCCTCGCCGACTAGCTTTTTCAAAACTCATTCACTATATTCTTACGCGATGAAGCGAGTTACCCGAAATACCCTCCGAAAAGCGACCGCACCCATGGCCGCCGGGTTCGCCTTTTTGCTGATCCTGTTTTCAAACGGACCCGCGCAAACAAACAACGAACTGCTCTTTAAACCCGAAGCGCGGAAAACACAAGTCCAGGCCGTGGACACCACACAAAGTAACGCCTACAAATTCAGCGTCGATGTCTTCAGCGACGGCATCATCGGCGTCCCTTTTATCCTCCTTTGGGAAGCCGAAGACATTTCCAACGAAATGAAAGAACTCATCTCTTCACGGAACTTCGCGAAAGACGAATTTTTCATGCAAAATATCGACCGCGAACAATTCGAGCAAGAACGCCTGCTCCAACTCTTTGAAGACAGAAAACGGGAATACTTTCTGATTTTCCCCGAAGAAGCGCTCAAAGCCCTCGAAGACGAAGAACTCTAAAACAAACGGGCGTGCCCCGGCGCGTTCATACGCCGTCGGCATGAAAACCGC
>JAISUZ010000059.1 GCA_031271785.1 Fibrobacter sp.
CCGCTCCCGTTCCTTTCTTACGGCGGCTCTTTTGTGTTCACTTGTATGATGCTCGTGGGGCTTTTGATGAATATGCGCTACCACGGCGATGAGCTGGATGTGAATTATAAGTATTAGAGAGGATGGGGGACAGGTAATGCGTGAGGCAGGCGGAGGGTGCGCATTGATGCGCAGTGCGCAGCACCGACCGGAGGGTAGCCCGGAGACACGCCGACCCGGCGCTTTAGAGTGGACCCTGAAACAAGTTCAGAATGACAGTTTCAGGATCAGCATAATGGTGGTTGCGCCGGGGCACGCCCTTTCATAAAATGGTGCAATATTTGCGAAATTTCTTCAATTTCGCAGATTTCAGCAAGGAAAAACGTTCTTTCCGAACCCAATAACACTTTCCCGCAAAATAATATATTTTAAGTGAAATTATATCACTATAACGGATTTTTATGAAGGGTTTTAAATATTTTCTGCTTGCCGTATTTTCGGCCGGTTTTTTCTTCGGATGTGATGATAACAACGGAACCAATCCTGACGTTTCTTCCAGTTCGGAATGCGATCCGAATATCGCAGACTGTCCTCTGCCGCCGCCGCCACCCGAGGCGGTTTGCGCCCCGTTCCCCAGCGCGACCCAAACAGGCATCGCGACAACTTGGACCATTGGCAATATTCCGGAAGGGAGTTCTATTTATTGGTTTTTCCCGAACGGCACCCCCATCAATGCGGAAGGTATCTCTGTTCCCGTCACTTACACGGCACCCGGAACTTTTGAAGCTTATGCTTATGTCAACGGTTCAAGCCCGCTCCTTTGTTCAACGGTTGAAGTAACCGTAGCGCCGCAAATGCCGCATTCTTCCTCCGCCTCTATACTTTCGTCTTCCAGCGTAATGCGTTCCAGTTCTTCTGTAATCCGTTCGTCGAGTTCTTCTCAAAGCAACGCTTGGAATACTTATCCCACCCTACAGCAAGGCGGCGCGGGCGTTTCCAAAGGCTGGACATCTCGCTATTGGGACGGCTGTAAACCCAGTTGTTCCTGGAGTGACAAACAGCAATCTATTCCGGGCAGCATTTGTAAAACCTGCGATAGAAGCAATAATCCGATTCCGGCAATCGATGAAAACAGAAGCAGTTGCGACGGCGGAAATTCTTACACTTGCTGGGACATGACTCCGTTTGTCGATCCGGGTAACCCGAACCTTGCTTACGGTTTTGCTGCAGCTCCCACGGACCGTTGCGGAAAATGTTATCAAATTCAATTTGACGGCGGTTTTCAACACGGTACTGCTTACGGCACTCATACAGCGATCCGCGGAAAAACCCTTATTGTGATGGCAAGCAACATGGGTAGCGATGTCGGCAACGGACAATTTGATGTGTTAATTCCCGGCGGCGGACTCGGACAATTTGATAGTTTCTCAAGCCAAATCGGCAAAAGTACAAGCGATCTGGGTCAACGATACGGTGGGCTCCTTGCAGATTGTGAAAATCAATTAGGAGGAGGACAAGGCTCTCTCACTCAATATCAAACCTGCCTTAGAAATAAATGCAATCAAGTCTTTAACAATGCGAACCAAAAACTGCTGAAAGACGGTTGTAACTTCTATGCCGACTGGTTTATGGCGGCAAACAACCCCACAATGCTTTACAAAGAAGTGACATGCCCTCAGCAATTGATCAATAAATATCGCGAATAACAAAACTCAAAGCTCCGGAATACCGGAGCTTTTTTAACGGCGTAAAAATTCAAGATAGGCTTTTGCGATGTCTTTTTGCCCGACTACGGCAGAAGACACCGCAATTCCGTGCGCGCCGAGAGAGAGTATCCGCGAAGTATCTGCAGCGGTGATGCCGCCGATCACGACAAAAGGAGCCGTGCGGAGTCCGAGCGCCTCGCGTTCGCGGTATTGATCCGCCGCCGCTTTAACCCCTGCGTCTCCAAGGATCGCGCTTAAGTTTTCTTTGGTACCGGTTTCGCGGTAAGGCCCAACCCCAACGTAATCCACGCCTTGTTCCATACGGGAAGCCATCTGTTCCGGCGTATTCGCAGTGCCGCCGATGATAAAGTTTTCACCGAGTAATTTTCTCGCTTCGGGAACCGGCATATCGCTTAAGCCGAGGTGCACTCCCGAGGCGTCGCTTTCAAGACAAAGGAACGGATCATCGTTAATAATAAGGATCGCTTGCTTTTTTCGGCACATTTCCGCACACGTAACGGCAACGCGTTTTTTTTCTTCAAAAGAGCCCTGTTTCTGCCGCAATTGAATCCAGCGCGCACCCGCTTCCAAAAGCCTCTGTACTTGCTCCAAATGGGAATACGGCGAACCGTCCCAGGTAATCGCCTGAATTTTCATCCGTTCGGGATCAACGTTCAAAAACGCCCCCTAAATTACCGTTTCCGCCGCTCAAAAATTTTTCAATATATTTTTTTGCTTCCGCGCAAGCCTCGGGTAAGGTTTTCCCAAGCGCGAGGTTTGCAAGAATCGCGGCCGAAAGCGTGCAGCCGCTCCCGTGTTTTCCGTTTCCCGGCAAGCGTTTTGAAGTAAACTTATAGCGTTTTCCGGCGTGCCATAAAATATCCGTCGCTTCTGCGCCTTCGGCGTGCCCGCCTTTCAGCAGTACCGAAACGGATTTTCCCAAAACAATTTTCTCTTGACTGTCTGCAGCACCCAAACCCAGATAATTGAATTCAAACCAATTCGGAGTGACCAAGTTGATTCGGTTCAACACAGACAAAAGAGAATCAATTTCGTTTTCGGAAAAAAATTGAAAACCCGCGCTCGCCTTGACAATCGGATCCCATACAATAAATACATCCGGCGTTTTTTCCCGAAGCCATTCGACGATTTTTTTCAAGACCGCCGCATTTTCAATAAGCCCGATTTTAACCCACCGGAAAGATCTTTTTTGATACAGCGTTTCAAGCTGTTTTTGAATGTTATCCCAAGCGAGAAATCCGGGAGAGACAAAGGAAGATTCGTTTTGAACCGTAAGCGCCGTACAAACCGCCTGCCCGTACACGCCGAAATCGCAAAATGCTTTCACATCGGCAAGAATACCGGCACCCGCGCTCCCGTCGAAGCCCGCCACCGTTAAAACAAAAGGCAAATCGTTCATAATCCTTCCTTTACGTTTAAAACTAGAATATTATCAGAACATTATTCGGCCGCTCCTTTTTCGGAAAAAGAAAACTTTCTACATTTTGCCCTGAACTTCAACCAAGGCTTTTACCATGAAAAATATCCTTTTCGCCACCGCTTTTCTCGCTATCCCTGCTTTCGCTCAAGAAGAAGGCGCCACAGGCGGCGGAATCATGGCGTTTCTCCCGTTTATTTTGATGTTTGTGGCCATGTATATATTTTTCATGCTCCCGAAACAGAAAGAAATGAAAAAACAAGATGCCATGCGGAACGCTCTCAAAAAAGGCGATAAGGTTTTAACGGCCGCGGGCATTATCGGCGTGGTGGTGAGTGTGGATAACGCGATTGTTTCCATAAAAACCGGTGATAACACCAAACTCGATTTTGAAAAAAATGCCATCCTTCGCGTTCTTGAAAAGAAAGAAGGCGAAGAAGAAACCAAGTCCGAAGGATAATAATGGCATTACTGGATATCAGAACTTACGGCGACGATGTTCTCCGCAAGAAATCCGGGCATGTGGAAAAAGTTACGCCGGAACTTGTACAGCTTGCCGAAGATATGCTTGAAACGATGTATGAGGCGGCGGGCTGCGGGCTTGCGGCTCCCCAAATCGGAAAAAACATTCGCCTGGTGGTTATTGACATCAGCCGCCCCGACGACGGCGATGAAAAACATCCGTTTATCATGTTCAATCCGGAATGGGAAGAGGAACCGGATTCCGAACCTGTGACGGTGGAGGAAGGCTGCCTTTCCATTCCTGAAATTTGGATTAATGTGACGCGCCCCGGAAAAGTGACGGTGCGTTACACGGATGAAAAGGGCGAGGCTCGCGAAATCAATCATTGCGAAGGGATTTTTGCCCGCGCTATCCAGCATGAATCGGATCACTTGGACGGGAAACTTTTTGTCGATAAGATTTCTCCGGCAGACCGTTCTTTAAACGAGTCCAAACTCAAAAAAATGGCAAAGAAAAAGGGATAATATGTTCCCGCGAATCGCCGGGATTTTATTTTTGATTCTTTTTATTTCCGGAGGCTGCGCGCCTTTGCCGGAAAGGTGGGGTGATGTTCCTCCGCCGGAGGAAATGCCTGCAGAGCCGGAGGCGGAGAAAGCGGTTTCGGAAAATGAATTTCCCGGTGACACCATCGCTTTTATTCCAATAGCTCCCGCGCGCGCTGCGGTAAACCGTTTCATGCCGGAAAAGTATGACCGCCCCATTCGAGTTTTATTGACAGCGGCATCCAAAGTAACGTTGAAAAGTAATGCGAAAATTCAATTTCTGGATGATAAAAATCAAACTTTCTCTTCGGAAAACGAAGCGGAAGTTTCCGTGCGCGGGAATCAAGTGATTTGGAAATCCGGCGGAGAAACATTTTCCGCGGTTTCCTGGACTGCCGCTCCCGGCGACCAAGCGATGATTCAACTTGAAAAGAATACCTACCGCGGGATTTTTAATTTCTCCGTCAAAGACGGTAAACTCCGGATTATCAATTGGGTTTCCATTGAAGATTATTTGAAAGGCGTGGTGCCTTACGAGATCGGACAGCTCGACAGCAGCCGCTTTGAAGCCTTGAAAGTACAGGCGGTAGCGGCGCGCACTTATGCTTACCGGCAATTCGATTCCAAAGGGAACGATTTTGATGTTTACGACGATACCCGCGACCAGGTTTATAACGGCACCGCGGGAGAAGCAGTACTCCCGAATGCGGCGGTGGAAGCCACTCACGGAATTGTATTGATTTACGACGGAAATTTTGCGGAAACTTACTATCACTCCACTTGCGGCGGGAGCACGGAAGGAATGGAAACATGGGGAAAACCTTCGCTCCCCTACCTTTATTCCCAAGCGGATACGACGCCGGAGGGAACCCCTTGGTGCAGCGAATCTTCTTACGCTTCGTGGGAAAGAAAATGGGATTCCCAAACGCTCGTAAATATGTTCCGGAATAACTTAACCGAAGCAAAAGCAGTGCCTTTCCTTAATTTCAAACAAATTCACAATATTCAAACTCTCGAAAAACTCCCCGGCGGCCGGATTTGGAAACTTGAAATAGAAACCGATCAGGGAAATTTTTTGGTTCTCGGAGACCGGATTCGTTGGCTTTTTAAACAAGGTTCTAAAATTCTCCCCTCTTCGGCTTTTGAAATTCAACGCGAAAACGATGAATGGATTTTGCATGGGAAAGGTTTCGGGCACGGTATCGGGATGTGCCAAATGGGCGCGCGCGCGCGCGCGAAAGCCGGGCAGAATTTTGCCGAGATTTTGCAATTCTATTATCCGGGAACGACTCTCGAACAATGGATTCCGTAATGCCGCGCCCGCTCATTGCAGTGATTAGCCAGGGGTGCGCGGCAAATTTCGGCGAGGGCGAACAAATTGCCGGGGTTTTAAAAGCCCTCGACTTGAATATTGTTTTCGGAATTCCCGAGTCGCGCCCAAGCGCTTACCTCTTGAATTTCTGCACGGTTAAAGGGAACGCTTCGGCGTTAAAACTCGTACGGAATGCGGAAGAACGCCACCCGGATACGCCGCTGATTATTACCGGTTGCGTTCCCCAGGATTTGAGCAAAGCGCTTAACGATCTTTTACTCAAGAATGTGTTTCCGGAAAGCCTGCAAACCGATAAAAACCGGTTGCTTGAAAACCCGCAAAGTATTTTGGATTTTCTCGGTTTAAAGAGAGCTCCGGAATATTCCGTTTCGGCGGCGACGGCATTGCGGGAAAAACCGTTTCTCGGAATTGTGCCGATCAGCGAGGGGTGCCTGGATGCCTGCAGTTATTGTTCTACGCGGCTTGTGAAAGGACTCCACCGAAGCATTGAAGAAGAAATTATTCTCGAGAAAATTTCCGCTTTTGTTAATGACGGGTGTAAGGAAATTTTCCTTACGGGACAAGATACCGGCTGCTACGGTTTTGACCGCAAAACGAATCTCGCCAAACTCGTGAAAAAAATTCTCAAGTATGTGCCCGGAGATTATAAACTGCGCCTCGGTATGGGAAACCCGAGGCATTTGATTCATTACTACCGGGAACTTCTCGACGTTTTTTCCGATAGCCGGGTTTACAAATTTATTCACTTGCCTGTACAAAGCGGAAGCGATGCCGTTCTGAAACTGATGAACCGAAGGCACAGTACGGAGGAATACCGGAAACTCGTGAAAGCGTTTCAAACGCAAATTCCGGATATTTGTTTAAGTACCGATTTAATTGTCGGATTTCCGGGAGAATCGGAGCGCGATTTTGAAATGTCGCTTGCACTTGTCCGGGAAACGGAACCTTCGCTTTGCAATATTACCCGGTTTGTGGCGCGCCCGGGAACGCCCGCGGCGAAGATGCAAAATAAAGTTTCCGCCGCGGAAGCAAACCGCCGCAGTGCTCTTCTTTCTGCGGAGTTTCAAGCGATTGCGTTAAGAAATAATCAAAAGTTTATCGGTAACAAAGAAATGATCCTGATTGAAAAAGAAGGCTTCCGGAAAGGAACAACGATCGGAAGAAACGGGAGTTACCGCCCGGTGGCGCTCCAAGGAGCCTGCGTTCCCGGGACTCAAATTTCCGTAGAAATTACCGGAGCGGAAACCTTCGCGCTTCTTGCGAAGGAATGCACTCTTTAGCGAGTGTATTCAATTCATTTATTGTTCCGGATTTAAGGTTCTTGAAGTATGAAAGTCGCATCGGATGCTGAATCAAGTTCAGCATGACCGATTATACTCCTCCTATTCCCAAATCCCTGTTTCATACCCGAAGAACCTGTATTATGTGGCAGGGATGCGACCTGACCAGGCGGAGACGCGCGAGTAACTTACCTGAAGAACAGACAAGCGCGGCTCCGTTTTCGGAGGGGGCTCGCGCGCTTCATAAGAGTGAAGCGCGAGGTGGGCGCCACCCCGAAAATGCAAGCCCGGTCCCGGAATGAAATGGAGGGAGCCACCCAAATTTATATGCTGTTTTAGGTGGTGTATTCCGCGTTAATTTTTACGTAATCGTAACTTAAATCGCAGGTGAAGGCGCTCGCCGCGGCATCGCCCATATTGAGCACCAGTGTTACTTTATATTCCTTTTGACGCACTACGGCATGAAGCGCATTCATGTCGCATTCCGTCGGCCGCCCGCCCGCAAGCACCAGCACATCGCCGAAATAAAGATCGGTGTGTTCCGCCGACATATTTACGCCGCTTGATCCGGCGCTTGAAAGAATGCGCCCCCAGTTGGGGTCTTCGCCGAACATCGCACATTTGGCGAGGTTGCTTGTACCGATGAAACGCGCCATTTGAAGAGCATCCGCATGAGTTTCCGCTTTTTCTACACGAAGTTCGATTAATTTGGTCGCGCCTTCTCCGTCGCGCACAATGCACTTGGCAAGTTCTTGCATAAGGGTGGCGAGCGCCCGGCGGAAATCGCTTTGTTCCGAAATCGACAAGTCCAGGAAATTGATGCCGCTTGCGCCGTTAGAGAGCAGAATACAAGTGTCGTTGGTGCTCGTGTCGCCGTCCACGGTGATGGCGTTAAACGAGTCGGCAATGCTCGCTTTGAATTCCGCCTGAAAATCGGACGGGAGTAAAATATCGGTGGTGATAAACGCAAGCATGGTCGCCATATTCGGGTGAATCATGCCGCTCCCTTTGCATGCACCGCCGATACGCACGCTGCCCGCTTCGGTGCGAAGTTCGAGCGCCATGGATTTGAGCGCGAGATCGGTGGTGAGTATTGCTTTTCCGAAAGCTTCCGATCCGTTTTCATTGAGTTCGGTTACGATTTGCGGTATCGCCGCTTCGATTTTATCCATGGGTAGCATGCGTCCGATGATTCCCGTGCTGCAGACCAGCATGCTTTTCGGAGACAGCTCCAGCGCGTTTTCCGTTAGGGAAGCCATTTGCGCGGCGTCGGCAAAACCTTGCGTTCCGGTGCAGGCATTGGCGTTTCCGCTGTTGATGAGTACGGCCGAAATGTGTTCGGAGTTTTCCAGCACTTCACGATCGTAAAGCACCGGAGCGGCTTTTACTTTATTTGTGGTAAATACCGCAAAGCAGCGCGCCGGAATTTCGCTTTTCAGAAGCGCGAGATCCAAATTGCCGCTCGCCTTAATTCCCGCACGAATCCCTGCGGCTAAAAATCCCTGAGGAGAGCAAACGCCTCCTTCGTGAAGCATGGTTACCATATTTCATCCTTTGGGCGCTTCTAAAAATTCATTTCCTATGAAACCGGCAATAACACATCGCATCAGTTCGTCATTCAAAGAGGCGAATATCACCAATATTAGCCTCTTTTCATTCCTGCTTCTGCTCGGTCTTGCAAGATTTCATAAACGCAAAGCAATTTTTAGAAATGCCTCTAAAAAAGTTCACTACAAGAATAACTCTTTTTTTATCCGCTTAAAATTGTTACCTTGTCATTATGGACAGAATTCCCGTTACACAAGAAACTCTCGATCAGCTCAAAGAGGAGCTTAATAATCTTAAGAAAGTGGAGCGCCCCCGCATTATTACCGAAATTGCGGACGCGCGGGCACAGGGCGATCTCCGTGAGAACGCCGAGTACCACGCCGCCAAAGACCGTCAAGGTGAAATTGAAAATCGCATCCGTTATTTGGAAGACCGGGTGGCGCGTTCATTTGTCGTTACTTACGATGCCTCAAAATCGGAATCCATTAAGTTCGGCGCCACGGTGACCGTCAAGAATTTGAAAACGAATTCCGTACAGAATTATCAGCTGGTTTCTCCGGAAGGCGTAGATCCGATGAACGGAAAAATCAGTTTTACAAGCCCTATCGGGAAAGCGCTGATGGGAAAAACCAAAGGTGAAGTGATTGAAGTCACCACTCCCCGCGGCACAAACCGTTTAGAAATTATCGACTACAAATAATATGATTTTAACGCTGATCGGCGCCGATGATTTTGCGAAAGACGAACGCATTAACGGGTTTCTGGAGAAAACTCTCGGGGAACGCAAAAACGATCCGTTCGCACGGAAAATTATTTTTGCAACCGATTCCAACATTCCTTCCGTTGCCGAAGAAATTATCGAGACGTGTTCTTCGGTTTCCATGTTTGCGCCGGAACAAACCGTTATTCTCCGCAAAGCCGATGCCTTGAAAGCGGCAGATACCGCGGCTCTCGTGAGCTGGCTTTCCACGAAACCCGAATGTTCTCTGTTATTTGAATTTGAAAAACTCGCGGCGCGGGCTTCGAAAAAAACAGACGGCGAAAGTACCTCCGGGCTTTACAGCGCGCTCAAAGCGGCGGGCACCATTGAGAAATACGACCTCCCGAAACCCTGGGAAATGGAAAAATGGATTTCAAATTATGTGCTCACGCATCTTGGGAAAAGGATTGACCCGGCGGCGGTGCGTTACGTTTCGGAAGCTCTCGGCAGCGATTCCGCGCTGATTGCCGCGGAACTTCAAAAGATATTGCTCTTTGCGCCGGAAACCAAATCGATTACTTACGAACAAGCGAAAACAATGATTGTGCCGCAGCGCGATATTCAGGCGCATGAAATCCGCGATTCGTTCGGCAACCGCGATGCGAAAGCATTTACCAGGAAACTGCGGGAACTTTTGGATAACAATACCGAAGAAGTTTCTCTCGTTTCTTCTTTGTTTCATTTTTCCGTACGCCTCATGCACATTTGTTCCATGCTGGAGCAAGGGCTTGCGCCTAAGGAAATTGCGGAGAAATTCGGCACTAACGAATGGTTATTTTGTACGAAAACCAATGAGCCGCGCATGGCGAAAAACTGGGGAAAGCCTCTCCTTTGCCGTGTTATCAAACGGCTCGGCGAACTCGATTACGAAATCAAAACCGGAAAATGCGAAAGCCGCATGAGTCTTGAACTTTCCCTCGCCGCCCTTGTGGTGCGGTAATTTTGACAACATCAAAAAACGTTTAGAACAAGAATTGAGCCGATACATTAAATATTTCGCAATTCAACTCCTTTTGGTTGCAAACTTTATGAATAGAAATTAGATTTTAGCAGATACGGAGTTATTTATAATGAAAAACAAGCATAACACAAATAAATTGGCAAATAAGGGAATTATGAAAAATATCTTCTTATTTTTATTCTTTTCAACTTCATTTTCACTTGCAAGCAATTGGAATATTAATGCGAGTGTTATTTCTTCTCCCAGTAAGGGAATCATTGGAATT
>JAISUZ010000063.1 GCA_031271785.1 Fibrobacter sp.
GATGCGACAGGAACTGCGGAGACGCGCGAGTCACTTGACCGAAGTTATCGGTAAGCGCGGCTCCGTTTTCGGCGGGGGCTCTCGCGAGACTCGCGAGGTGGGCGCCACCCCGAAAATGCGAGCCCGGTCCCGGAATGAAATGGAGGGAGCCCCCATGATAACAGGGAATTTCTACGTTCGGTTATTCCAAATTCCAATTGATTTCCGGGAGGCCCCAGTGTTTCAGGAATTCATTGGTTTTGCTGAAATGGCGGCAGCCGAAGAAGCCGCGGTAAGCGGAGAGCGGGCTTGGGTGCGGCGCTTCGAGAATGAGGTGTCCGCGGTCGTTAGCGATCAGTTCTTTTTTCCGGATGGCGTGACTGCCCCAAAGTAAAAATACGAGGTGTTCTTTATTTTGAGATAATCTTCGAATGACGGTGTCGGTGAAAGTTTGCCAGCCGATTTGCGAGTGGGAGGCGGCTTGGTGCGCGCGCACGGTGAGGGATGCGTTTAAAAGAAGCACGCCTTGCCGCGCCCAGGATTCCAAATGGCCGTGCGGCGGCGGAACGATGCCGAGGTCATCTTGGAGTTCCTGGTAGATGTTGATGAGCGATGGCGGCGGCTGCACGCCTTTTTGTACGGAGAAACAAAGTCCGTGCGCTTGCCCGGGATTATGGTAAGGGTCTTGCCCGAGAATTACTACGCGGACATTTTCTACCGGAGCGAGATCCAATGCGGCAAAGATTTGAGAACCCGGCGGGAAAATTTTGAATTTCTTTTTCTCCTCTACCAACGTTTCCTTTAATCGTTTGAAATAGGGTTCTTCGAACTGGTCATTTAAAAGTTCGAGCCAGGATGCATCTAATTGGACACTCATTCTTTTACCTCTCGCGCTAAGATAGCAATTTTTTCGCCGGATAGGCGCGTATAAAATAAAATGGCTTTTTCCCTCCCTTTTACGGCGAGGCGTTTGATTTCGGCTTCCGGAATAATTTCAATGCCGCGTTTTTTCAAAATGATTTCACCGATGTCATGCTTTTTTAGCATGGCGCGCACGGCGGCGGTGGAAAGCGGAACGCTGTCCAGAACCTGATAATTATGGAATCCGAAATGATGTAAAGGTATCTCTCCGGTGAGGTAAGCGATTCCTTCGGATAAAACGCCGAGTTGATTTTTTTCGGCGAAGTCTTCAAATAAATGACTGCGCACCAGAAGGGGGATCGGCTCCATTAAATATTTTCCGAGGGGAACTTCCGGAAGATTGTTTACAAAGTAATCTAAGAAAGATTCCCGGGCGGATAAGAGTTCGCTTGTTTTCCCGTCTTGAATCAGCGCAACGCGGATTTTTCCGGGATTTTGAACGAGCCGCCCTAAAAGAACAAGGCATTCGCGGCAGTCGGAACGTTTCCCGAGATAAATGATTTCGGCTTCCGGCGGAATTTTTTGAAGCGGATATCCGGGCGGCAGTTTGATCATGCCGCCTTGATAGCGTTTGGAGATGGTGAGAATTTGTTCTAAAGACGGTTCCAGGTTCTCAAGGTTTCGCTGATTTTCTCCGAGAGATTTCCGGCGCGCCGGATCAATCATGAAAAATCCGGCGGCGCTTTCGTAAGTGCAGGCATCGGCGAGAATCGCTTTCCGGGGAGTTCCCATAAGGGCGGTATTTTTTTCGTACATGAATACGCGTTCGGGTGATAAGTCCACGCCGGTTACGGATAATCCGGGCGGCAGAAAAAAGGAATCGCCGCCCATACCGCAGCAAAGGTCGTCCACGCAGGCCCCTTGCGGAAAAAATCCGGATTTGAAAAGACTTAGATCTTTGGCGGTGGATTGTTCCAAAGCGAGTTTATCGCAGAAAAGAAAATGTGCAGTTCCGAATTTTTCCTGAATTTTAGGAATGAGGGCGAGGTAATCGAGAATAAATTTTCGTTCTTCCGGAGTGTATTTTTTGGAAAGAATCTCGGCGCATTTGAGTAAATTCGTGCGCGCGTCAAGGGCTTTTTTTAAAAAATCTTGAATTTCCGGGGATTGCAGCAAATAAAGAAGCGATAAATTCATGGGTGAAAAGATACAAATAGGCGCTTTTATAATCCTTAAAAATTATAAATTGAAGGATATGGAGATTAAAATGACTTGTCCGCATTGCGGTTTGCACATGAATGTTTCCCTGAAAGGAAAGCCTTCGGCGATGATTGTGTTTGTCTGCTCGCATTGTCATTCTCCGTTGATGCGTTTCGAAAATGAAGTGTTTGAACTGGACCGCGAAGAGTTTGCGGTGCTCCGGAAAAAACTTTCAAGAATTGTGGATGCGCTTCTTGAAAAATCAAATGAAAATTTTACGCCGGCGGAACGGGGTATTGAGGATGAAAAATTCGGGCTTGAATCTGCCGAACTGGTTCCCATGTTTGTGACGGAAGAAGTTCCTGCTCCCGAGGGCTTCATTTCGGATTCGGAAATTTCCGATCTCCTGATTGATTTGGAAACTTGCAATGACGTTTCCGATTTTATTAAGCGCCTGTAGGGCGCCTCTATTCAATGGCCTCTTACGCTTTTGATTCTTCTGCACTCAAGATTGAATATCCCGAACTTCCCGTGGTTCAAAAACGGGAACTTTTTTTAGAGCAGCTTCAAAAAAATCAAGTGATTGTAGTTCAAGCGGATACGGGTTCGGGAAAATCGACTCAGCTTCCGAAGTTTTTACTGGAATCCGGTATTGCCGTGCACGGGAGAATCGGCGTGACACAGCCGCGGCGGCTCGCCGCCCTTTCAATCGCCGACCGTTTGCGCGAAGAATTAAAACAGGACGATCTGGTGAAAACGCGGATTCGTTTTTTGGAGGAAGGTTCGGCAGACGCTCCCATTAAAGTGATGACCGACGGTATTTTGCTTCAGGAGTTTCGCCGCGACCGGTTTTTTCGCGGTTACTCCGCTATTATGATTGATGAGGCGCACGAGCGTTCTTTAAACATTGATATTTTGCTCGGCATTTTTAAAATGGTTTTGGAGGTACGCCCGGAGTTTAAGCTGATTATTGCTTCGGCGACTCTCGATGCGGATTTGTTCAAAAATTTTTACCCAAATTCAGTGGTGATCGAAGCGGAGGGGAGAACGTTCCCTGTGGAGATCGAATACCGGGAAGCCTCTGCCGATACGGAAAAAAGTGCTAAGGGAGAGAGCGGACTTCTCGATGAGGCGAAAAATGCGATTCTTGATTTGATGCGCCGCCGCCGCGACCATTTGCTTTGTTTTCTCCCGACGGAACGCGATATTCAGGATTTGCAGGCGGAATTGAAATCGGAACTGGACGAGCGTTTTTTTGAAGTGTTCCCGCTTTTCGGGAGAATGAGTCCGGCCGATCAGCGAAAAGTTTTTCATTTTTCCTCGAAAACGAAAATTGTGCTTTCGACAAACATCGCGGAAACGTCGCTGACGATTCCGGGGATTGCTTATGTGGTGGACACAGGGCTCGCCCGGATTTCGCGTTACAATTCCCAATCGCGGATTCAGGCGCTCCCGATTGAGAAAATTTCCCAGGCGAGCGCGCGGCAGCGTGCCGGGCGTGCCGGGCGTGTAAAGCCCGGCGTGTGTATCCGGCTTTACGGTAAAGAATCGTTTGAGGACCGGCCTGAATTTACCGAACCGGAAATCCGGCGTTCCAATTTGGCGAACGTGGTTTTACAGTTACAGAGTCTTGAACTTTCGGTGGAGAAGTTTCCGTTTTTACAGCCGCCGCTGCGTTCGGCTTTCCGCGGAGCGTATAAAACGCTTCACGAACTCGGGGCGATTTCAGGTAGCGACAATACGGCGGGTGTGACGGAACTCGGGAAATCCATGGCCGCTCTCCCGATGGATGTGCAGCTTTCGGCAGTACTTTTGCGCGCCCGGGAATATCATGTGCTTCAGGCGGCGATTGTGATTTGCGCCGCGCTTTCGATTCAGGACCCGCGGCTTTACCCGCCGGAAGAACCGGAAAAGACGAAAGCGCGGGAGATGCACCGGAAACTCGGCGGGCACAAGAGCGATTTTCTCGTGTTTCTCGCTCTTTGGAATGAACTTTGTAAGGAATGGGGCGGGGAATCGCTCAATAAACTGCGGAAAGTTTGCGATAAGCGCTGGCTTCATTTTTTGCGTTGCCGGGAATGGTTCGATTTATATGAACAGTTTTGCCGCATTTTGAAAGTCGATTTTAAAGATAAAGCGTGCCCGTTTTCTTCGTTTCACCGCGATCATTTGCATACCGTTCTTCTTTCCGGGTTTCTCGGCGGTATCGCGCATTTTGATAAGGAAAATCTTCATTACAAGATGATCGGTGGACAAACGGCGTATATTTTCCCGGGAAGCGATCTTTTCAAGAAAACGCCGGAGTGGATTTTTTCGGCGGAGATCCGGGAAACCAACCGCGTTTATCTTACGCAAAATGCGGAGATTCGTTCGGAGTGGATTTTGCGGGTGGCGGAACCTTTTTGTACGCGCCGGTGGTTTAATCCGGCATGGAATGCCTCGCGCGGTTTTGTGGAAGCGTCGGAAGAAATTGCGTTTCGCAATATGGTGATTTCCCGCGGGAAACGCGTGGATTATGCGCGGGTGAATCCGGAAGAGAGCGCCCGGATTTTTTTCAGAGAAGCGGTGGCGCTTGGGGATATGGTGAAGCCGTTTCCTTTTATGGAACATAACCGGCGGGTGATTGAAACGCTTCGGAATATGGAAGTGAAGCTCCGCCGCTGGGGAATCAGCCCTTCGGAAGACGAACAAACGGAATTTTATTTGTCGGTAGCGCCGGAGGTTTGTTCGCTCCAGACGCTTCGCGCTTTTATTGAGAAAAATACGGACAATGTTCTCAAATTTTCGGAAGATTTTTGGCTGCAGCGCATTCCCGAGATTTCCGAACACCATGAAAAGTTTAAGAACACTCCCGCGTTTCCGGCGCGGAATAAACGAACACAACCGGCGGAAACCGAAGCGGCTCGGGGCGGCCGCCTTGAGATTTTCAAAATTGCCGGAGAAAATATTACCGGAGAACTTGTTTTTGATGCGTCTAAAAAATGGGACGGACTCACGCTGAAAATCCCGGCGGCGATGGTGTCTAAATTAACGCCGGCATTTCTCGCGAGATTTCTCCCTCAATGGCGCGCCTGGATGATGGAGGCGTTTATTCGCGAACTCCCGCCCAAATTGCAGGCAAAGGCGGCGAGCTGGAAAGAATTTTGGGATGACCGGTTTTATGACTTGCTTGAAGCGCGCCCCGGTGAGCCGCCGTTTTTACTCCTTGCGGAAAGCTTTTCCGCGACTTCTCTTGCTCTCGAAACGATTCCTTTGATTCATCCGGAAAAAGATTTTCATTTGAATTTGCATCTTAACGTTTTTAAAATCGGCGTGAGCGGGACTATTCCGGCGGAAGTTTCTCCTTTTGACGGCACATTCCGTTTTTTCTCCGTACTGCGCCCGGCGGCGCATACTTTTTCCGTGACGCTTGCGGTAGGAGATTTTCGTTACGGGTTCCGGTTGGGGGAAAACGCTTTGATGAGTGAGGCGGAAGCGCTCTTTTGGGAAAAATTTCAGGAAAGGCTGAGCGCTTCTCAGAATACGGTTCCCGAAATTTCCGAGTTATTGCAGAACCGGCTTTCTTTTTTAGAAACATTATTTTCTGTCGAGTATCCTTTTGAGAAAACGCCGCGGGAATGGGCGGCTTTGAGTTTGAATTCTTCCGGAGAAACATTTTCGGCGCATGAGCTTTCGCAGAAACTTCCGAAGATCAGCGGTCTCGAATTTTCACGCGGGCGGAAAATGACGTCTTTTCGCGATTTGAGGAATCCGTCTTCCGAACCGGAGGATCGTATTTTTGCGGGGCTTGTGTATTTGACTTGGGAATCCGCTTTGCTTGGAATTTCGGCGTTGATGAAGGCGTGGCAAATGCTGAAAACCTGTTCGGGTTTTATACAAACAAAAAAACGTTTTCTGCCGGAGTGGAAAGCGCTTAGTGAGATGATTTTCCGCGAGACTTCCGTTTACTGCCGGCTTTGTTTTATTTCGCGGTTTCTTTTTGAGTCGGCAAATGAAATTGAAGAGGAAGTGGTGCTCGATTCCCCCAAAGAAATCCGGGAAAAGTTCCGCCCGTATTTGCAGGGGCGTGTGCAGAGCGAATCGGATATTTCGGAAATCAGAAGAATTCTTGCCGCTCTTGAAAAAGCGTGGAAAGAAGACGGCGATTATTTTGAAACCTGGGCGGCGGCGGGTACGCTTTTGGAAACGCTTGCCGTGAAAGCGCTTCCGCATCAGAATGAAGATAAAGAAACCGTGGATGCCGATGCTTTGCGGAAATTGAAAATGAGATTCGGCGGGAAGGGGTAGCGGAATAAGTATGCCCGCAGATTTGGAAAGTCTTACATAACATCGCGAACTAAATGGATGCGGGAACACCGGGCGCGGTTTCCGGCGACAGGCGGAAGCCGAATGTTTCGGTTATCCCGGCATGTTCTTCGCGGATTTCGCAAAGTTTTTATTTCCGGTTTGAAATGATGCGGTAAAAAATAAACCACCGGCTTTACCGGTGGTTTTGGAAATGTTTCGGAAGGAGTAAAAATTTTAACGCGTTCCGGTGGCTTCATTGAAGCGCGCTTCGACTTTTTCCCAATTCACAATGTTCCACCAGGATTTGATCCATTCGGCGCGGACATTTTTGAATTTGAGGTAGTAGGCGTGTTCCCAAACGTCGATAGTGAGAAGCGCTTTGAAGCCTTGCGAAAGCGGGCTTGCCTGGTCGTGCGTGTCGATAATTTGCAAGTCGCCGTTTTTGTCGAGTACGAGCCACGCCCAACCGCTCCCGAAGTGGGCGAGCGCTTTGGCGGCAAAGGCTTCTTTGAAGGCGTCCAAAGTTTTCCACTTTTCGATAAGCGCTTTTGCGAATTTTCCTTCGGCAGGGAATACGCCGCCTTTTGGAGTCATGGATTCCCAGAAGAAATTGTGGTTCCAGTAACCGCCGCCCTGATTGATGATGCGGGTGCGGAACGCATCCGGGATCGCTTCTGCGGCCGTGAGGAGCGATTCGATGGTTTTCCCTTCGAGTTTTGCTTCCTGAACCGCTTTGTTTAAGTTGTCGGTATAGGTTTGATGATGCTTGTCGTGATGAAGTTTCACGGTTTCCGCATCGTACCAAGGTTCCAGAGCTTGGTAATCGTAAGGCAGTTTGGGAAGTTCGAAAGACATATGATTCTCCTAGGGTTATTGGGTGATGTCTATCCAGCTGAGTTGTAGAAGAGCTCCGCGATTGACCAAATCGGTTTGTGATTTTTCATAATCTTTTAAGATTTGGTTGAACTTAAAGACACTGCGATCCTGCTTTTTCTCCAGTTTGTCTTGCTTGAACTGAGCCACGACGGCGAGTTTCCGGCAAGAATCCGCGAGAGAATCCAGATAAGCGGGGACCGCTTTCAGAAAATCAATTTCTTTTTCTCCGGCAGCCGAGATGTTTTTTCGAATGAACGCTTTTTGCGAAACGGTATTTTTTTCAATTTCCTGCATAAGGCGGATAATGCGCAGGTAATCCACTTGAGGCCATAAAAGGTTGAAAGGCCACATTTTTTTCCAATGAAGTTTAAAAATCGATTCGTGCGCCGCGTTTTTGGCTTTCAGCATTTCTTTCAGATTATTGAAGACTATCTGAGATATTGCCGTTTGAGGTTCATTTTCGGTTGCCATATCGAAGAAGATAGATAATCGGCGAATAAATACAGGAAAAAATTATGATTTTTCGAGAAATAAAATTAAATTCTATCAGAATAATCTTTTTTAGGAGTTGTCTATGGATGAATTAAATACGGAAGCCTCTCAGGAAGATCCGGTTTTGACGGCTAAAAAAGCCGCTAAAATGAAAATCCTTCTGGTGGTGAATATTGTGGTTATCGTTGGTTTGCTCGTGATCATGTTTGCCATGAAAAGCGGTTACGCCGAGCAGGCAAAAGTCGCTGTTTCCACACAAACGCGCACTTACACGGACGGAGTTCAGCAAGTTTCTTTTGAGCAGGACCGGTTTGTGGAAGAATGGTCCATGCTGTGGGATCTTGTTTTTCAAACTCTTTCCGCAACCGACCCTTCGGAAGCCGCCTTCAAAAATAATTTGAGCGCGCTTGAAACCGCTTATAATGCGGATCCTCAAAAACAGGAGCTTTGGAAAAAATGGGGAGATGAAAAATTTGCGTTTTCCGTTTCTTCCGAAAACGGCGTTTATCAAGTGAAATGCGGCGCGGATTGTTCCGTTTCGTTCACTTTTGTGAAAGGAACGCTGAAAAATTCGGATTATTCCGCCCTCGCTTCTTTGGATGTATCTTCGAAGTTTGTTGTGGATGCCCCTAAACCCTTCAAATTTGCGGAATAAGCGGAGGATTTATGAATTTAAAAGTATTAACTATTGCTGCCACGGTGCTTGCGATTGCGATTATTGCGACCCTCTTTATGCAGAAAGGGAATTATGTCGGGCAAGCTAAAACCGCTTATGAAACGAGTACCAAAAGGACTTACGACAACGCGCTTTATAAAGTGGGCGCGGTGAACGATGTGATTCAAAAGAACACGCTTCTTTGGAAACTCGCTTGCGATGCGCAGAAAGACGGCAAAACGCCGAAGGCTTTTGCTACGCTCGAGCAAAAGATCGGCACCGGTGTTTTCTTAAAGCCGGAAACCCGCACCGATACCCTGACAGGGTTCCGCACACGGAAAGTCGCCTGGAATTCCGATTATTACATTGTCGCGAGTTTCGATAAAAAAACGGAACAGTTAAAAGGGATTGATGTTTCGGCACTTCTCGGGAAGGCTGCTGCGGAGGAATCCGCCGTTGAAGAAGAACCGGAAGCGGAGGAAGAAGCAACCGAATAAATGTTTCCGGAAAGAATTATTTGAAAGCCCGTGAAAGCGGGCTTTTTTAATGGGATTTTGTGCGTGCCCCGGCGCGCTCATATAATACCGGCATGAAAATCGCGCCGGTCGGGCTGTATTTTTGGGGCGCTAAAGCGCCTCCCAAAATGGAGCCACATTCAAATTTTGCACCTGTTAGAGTTATGCCGAATTTATGTATCACCGCAGATTTGGAAAGTTTTACCATGTCGGAACGTACTTAATTGATGTGATAATAGGTATCACCGCAGACAAAAAAAGTCTTACATACCCGATCGAACTTTGTTAATGCGGTAAACAACGTCAATACGCTTGCGTTTTATATTGGAACCGTGCGAACATTGCGTGAGGCAGGCGGAGGGTGCGCGCTTGCGCGCAGTGCGCAGCACCGACCGGAGGGTAGCCCGGAGACACGCCGACCCGGCGCGATTTTCATGCCGGCGATGGATGAACGCGCCGGGGCACGCCCACACCCGGCATACCGTTATGGCAGGAATTCCGCAGAACTTTGCCGGAATTGGAAAAAACCGAATTTCCATTCTCTATTTTTCGTTCAATTCACTATCTTTTTCATTATGGAAAAATGGATTGATTCTTATTGGGTACCAAACGAGAAGATCGCGATTCTCTTGGCCGCGGCGATACTTGCCTTTTTTCTCACAAAATTAATCTTGCTGCCGATTTTCAAGAACATTGCCAAAAGAACTCGCACACTGTGGGACGATCTCCTGGTGCGGTTCAGGACATCCGACTACGCGGTGCATTTGGTTCCGGCAACCATCATCGCTGCGGGAATCCCGCATATGCATACGGCGAACAAATATGTCATCGGCTTTTTAACGCGCGCCGATAACATTTACTTTATCATCATTTTCTTCCTGCTGATTTCTTCGTTCCTTTCGGTTTTGTCTGCGAAAATTCAAATGAATCCGAAAAAACAAAATATTCCGATTCACGGTATTTTCCAAGCGTTAAAACTCGTTGCATTCTTAGTTTGTGTTATTCTCATTCTTGCCGAAATAATCAACAAGACGCCGTTCTTTTTACTTTCGGGGCTCGGCGCGCTCACGGCGGTACTCCTGTTGATATTTCGGGATTCGATACTCGGTCTCGTTTCCGGAATTCAAATTTCAACGCTTGATTTGGTGCGCACCGGCGACTGGATTGAAATGCCCAAAGACGATGTGGACGGCAACGTCATTGAAGTTTCGCTGACCTCGGTAAAAATTCAGAATTGGGATATGAGCATTTCCGTCATTCCGACTTACGAGCTGACCTCAACGGCGTTCAAGAATTGGCGCGGTATGAGCGAAAGCGGCGGACGGCGGATCAAACGTTCCATTTCCGTTGATGTCAATACGGTGGACTTTCTCACCGACAAACAGGTTCAAGAACTTTTGAAAATCAAAATTCTCCGCCCGTATCTTGAGAACAAATTAATCGAAATTAAAAATTATAACGAAAAAGAATTTGCGGAAGCGGATTTCAATGCGATCGCGAACGGACGGCGGCTCACAAATATCGGCACATTCCGCGCTTACTGCCTTGCTTACCTTCGGAAACACCCGGGCATTCACCAAAGCATGACGCTGATGGTAAGGCTTCTCCAACCGGAGTCCAGCGGTCAACCGGTGGAAATTTATGCGTTTGCCAATACGACGATTTCAAGCGAGTACGAAAACATTCAATCGGATATCTTCGATCATCTGATCGCCGTACTGCCCGAATTCGGACTTTGTATGTTCCAAAATCCTTCCGGCACGAAATTGAAGGTGATTGAGAAAACAGTAGCTAAGACCGAAGCGGCGAAATCCGGTTAACGGTTTATTTTCCAATAACCGGTATTATGCGCTTTCATTTCCTCATAGTCGCGCATAAGAGCATCGCCTTTGACACAGGTTGAAGTGAAGCCATCCCCGGTATAATTTTTCAATTTTACTCATGCATATTTTCACACATAATACTTTTTAAATATAATTCGGAAAAAATGCGATTCTATTTGTTTTTAATACAAATATACCGGATAGTCACGCCGTTTTATATTTCCCCCTCAATTTCAAGATCACCTCACACCTTCAGTTTCGTGTTTTCCATTCCTCAATCAATTCGTTGAAAACTTTTCCGCGTTCTTTGTAATTCTTGAAAAGCCCGAAAGAAGCGCATGCCGGCGAAAGAAGCACGGCGCCGCCGGAACCGATGGCGGTACTAAATTCAAAGGCGGCGCGGAAATCTTCGAACTGTTTTAATTTACCCGAATAGCCGGCTTGGGTAAGAGCGGTTTCAAGCCGGGCGGCGGTGGCGCCGATGAGCGCGACTTGTTTCAAATTTTTACATGCCGCAAGTTCGGAAACAAGTCCGGAAAAATCCGCAAATTTTTCCGAACCGCCGAGAATCAGCGAAAACGGGCGCGTCATGCTTTTCACGGCGGCAATAGTCGCCTCGGGGCGGGTGGCGTAAGAATCGTTAAAAAATTCAATGCCCGAAAATTCGCCGCGGAATTCCATACGGAGCGGAAGCGCTTCATAGGTTTTAAGCGCGTCCATCGCTTTCGTTATATCCAAATCGAGCGCTTTGCACACCAGGAGAGCCGCCGCCATATTTTCAAGCTGAAACTTGCCGCGGACTTTACAATCCTTGAGTGCCAAACGGTGCTCCCCGATCACCACCGATTCTTCCGAAACGATGGCGTTGGCGTTCTCGCGCCCGAAAGAAAGAAGATGCGCGCCGGACTCGCCGGCGATTTTTTCGGAAGCGGGCGCGTTTTTATTATAAATGCAAAAGTCCGATTTTTTCTGCCAGCGCACAAGATTCGCTTTGGCGTCCCGGTACTCTTCTACCGACCGATGCCAATCCAAATGTTCCGAAGACACATGAAGCACTACGCCGATATGCGGCGACTCGGAAAGCGTCATCAGCTGAAAAGACGAAAGTTCCAGCAGAGAGTAACGTTCGGCGGTATGTGTTTCCAAAAGGTCCAGCGCGGGAATCCCGAAATTGCCGCCGATTTTGCAGGGAATATTCAGACGAACGAAAATGTGTTCGATCATGCTGATGCAGCTTCCTTTCCCGAACGTTCCCGTGACGCCGATTACGCGCGCGGGAGTTGCTTCCCTCATAAAAATTTCCGTTTGACTCGTGAGTACGCCGCCGTTCCCCTGAAATTTCAAAATCTCGGGGAGAAGCGGATACACGCCCGCGGAACGCACCACCGTCACGCAATCCCGAAGCCCTTCCAAATAGGAATCTCCGGAAAATACTTTCACCGAAATTACGGAAGGTAAATCCGGAGGGAGCGTTACCGCTCCGCGATCCATAATAACGATATTCCGAATGCCGTTCCTTTGTAAGTAACGGAGGGTGCTTGCCCCTTCAACGCCGAAGCCGAGAATCCCGACAGGCTGAGTCAAAGCGGTTTTCATTTTGAGGCTTTTTCGAGAGCGGCTTCCGGAGAAAGTCCGGCAAATTCCTGCGCCGAGAACCAGCGACCGCTTTTTTTATCTTCCAAAAGCGCTCCTACCAAGGCGCCCGGGATCACGGTTTCTACCGTATTGGGAGCATTCGGCCCGCCCAAATCCGTTTGCAGCCAACCCGGGTCCAAAAGGTTCATCATTACGTTCGTGCCGTTTAACTTGACGGCAAAATCTTTCACAAACGCATTCAAGCCCGCTTTGGAACAAGCATAGCCCATGAGTTCCGGCTGATCGGCAATACCGCTTGTGGTCATCACAATCCGCCCGAATCCGTTTTGAACCATTTTCGGCAAAAAGTGATAAGCGATCTGCACGGGAGCGAGGCAATTGACCGCGTATGCTTTCAAGTAATCTTCACGTTTCGGCACAAAATAATCTTCGCAATAAGGCACTTGGATGCCGGCGTTATTAAAGACAAAGTCCACCCGGACTTTAGCGTCATCAATCGCTTTGAGCATTCCTTGAATGGATTTTTCGCTTTCAAGATCGCAGGCGAAAGAAAGGGTTTGAACGCCTAATTTTTGAAGTTCGGTTTCCAAAGGTTTTGTGTGAAATACATCTCTGCTTTGGAGTATAATGTTTGCGCCGAGACGCGCCATGCTGCGCGCCATTTCACGCCCGACACCGCGGGAAGCTCCGGTCACCAATACCCATTTATTTTTCAATTCCATAATGATTCCTTTTGTTGTGCTTGCTTTCAAAGCACAATTTAGATTATTTGAGAAGTTTTTTGATGAGCGGATCTTTTAAATTCCGGCGGGAATCCGGGATACTTAAAACGGTAACAACATCTCTATCTATCCGGAAGATGATTCTGTTTGCGGAGGCATATGCGAATGCCTTTTCTTCGCGTGAGGCAGGCGGAGGGTGCGCACCTTAGGCGCGCAGTGCGCAGCACCGACCGGAGGGCAGCCCGGAGACACGCCGACCCGGCGCGGATTTCATACAAATTATATACAGACGCGCCGGGGCACGCCCCAAAAGCATCAATGATTGCTTTCGTTCCAAAGCGGGAATCCGGGTTTCGCCGGGAGTTCCGCCACAACGGCAGCGAGCGCCCAGGCGCTTTTCCCGACCGTTTCGCGCATCATTTCCATAACGTCCGTTTCATTCAGCGAAAGAATCCGCGATTTGACTTCATGAACCGGCGTGCAGTAACCGTAGCGGAGCATTTGTTCCGCAAGCCGGAGAACGCGTTTTTCCGTGCTGTCAAACCCAATGCGCATTCCGCCGAGAATATTTTGTTTGGTACGGGCAAGTTCTCCCGCTGCAAATCCGTTTTGCAGGAATTTTTCCAGTTCGCTCCAAACCAACGTCAAGGCTTTTTCCGCCCGTTTTTTTTCGGCGGCAAACGCCATTTCAAGGCCGAATGAATCCGAGTAAACATCGGTGGAGGCGTAAATCGAATAAACGAGCCCTTGTTCTTCTCTGATTTTTTGGAATAAACGGGACGCCATTCCCGAACCGAGCGCGACATGAAAAAGCAAAAGCGCGTAACGCAAGTCCGGATATTTTTCATTTTTTAGAAAACTCGTGCCGAGCATTAAATTCGATTGCTGAATATCGCGCTTAATGACTTTCGTTCCCGAAAAAGAACGGTAATGAACCGGGAGTGTTTTTCCGCCGGTCCTCTTTTTTGCAAATAAACGATCGCATTCTTCAACGAGTTTTTCATGCTCCACTTTTCCGGCGGCGCATACGAGTAACGGTAAATCGGTGAGTACTTCCCGTTTTGCTTTCAGAACTTGTTCGTAAGTGAGCTCCTTGACGGATTTGAGCGTACCGGTGATCGGGTGCGCGAGCCCGGAGCCCTGAAAATGAAGCGCGTTAAAAGCGTCTCCCGCCACTTCTTCGGGGATGTCTTCGTAACTCCGGATTTCTTCGAGGATGACTTTGCGTTCCTTTTCCACCTCAAGCGCATCCATTTTCGGGTTCATGAGTAAATCCGCGATGACTTCGAGCGCGAAAGAGACATCTTCCCGAACCACATGCGCGTAAAATCCGGTTTCCTGCCGCGTGGTATAAGCCTCAAGCGCGCCGCCGCGATCTTCGACGGCGCGGGCGATTTCCGAGGCGGTCCTGTTTTCCGTACCTTTGAATACGAGGTGTTCGTAAAAATGGCTGAGCCCCATTTCTTCGGGGCTTTCATGGCGCGAGCCGCGCGGAATCCAAGCGCCGATCGTCGCTGATTCCGCATGAGGCATCAGATCGGTCATTACGGTAATACCGTTTGCAAGTTTCGTGATTTTTACGGATTGCCGAAACATTTTTCTCGCTTCAAAAAATCGCTACCATCTCGGCTTGGAATCGAAAATGAAAAACTGCCGAACTCCATAATTAATAAAAAATACAATGAATGTGGTGATCACTTTTGCCAATTTGGCTTCTATTCCGACAATCTCGATAAAGAAAGCCAAAAATCCGAGCGTAATAAAATAACTCACCACCGCCGTCATATAAAGGAGCGTCATTTCCTGCTTTTTAGTGCGCCCTTTTGAGGTAAAGGCAATTTTCCGGGAAAGAATCGCATTCACGGTGGCTCCGCAAAAAGCGGCGAGCAACGATGAAAAAACATAATGCAGACGGAGGACATCAACCCCCAAAGCAAAGGAACCCCAATCGGCAATGGTTGCCGGTACACTGACGAGCAAACCATATACAAACGCACTTTTCACAAACATTTTAACCACGAGTCATATTTAGAAAATTCTATATTCTTTTCCATGAAAAAAGCTCTTATTATCGGCGCTGGGCCGGCCGGATTAACCGCTGCCTTGGAATTTTTGAAAAAAGGGGATATTCACCCGGTTATTGTGGAACGGGAGAATTTTGTGGGCGGCATCAGCCGAACCGCCCAACACAACGGAAACCGCATGGATATCGGCGGACACCGGTTTTTCAGTAAAAGTGACTGGGTGATGAATTTTTGGAAAGAAATTTACCCCGATATGATGCGGCGCCCGCGGCTTTCCCGCATTCTTTACGAGCGGAAGTTTTTCGATTATCCCGTTTCGTTAAACGCGAATACCGTGAAAGGGCTCGGTTTATGGCGCATGGCAAAAATCGGGGCCAGTTACCTGAAAGCGAGTTTACACCAAATCAAGCCCGAAAAAAATTTGCAGGATTTTATGATCAACCGCTTTGGAAAAGAGCTCTACCTGACCTTTTTCAAAGATTATACGGAAAAACTTTGGGGAATCCCTTGCGAAAAAATCAGCGCGGAATGGGGCGCGCAAAGAATCAAAGGGTTAAGTATTGCAAAAACCATCAAGCATGCTCTTTTTAAAAACTCAAAAGAAACGAGCCTTATTGAGGAATTTTTATATCCCAAATTAGGGCCGGGCGATTTATGGGAACGCGCCGCCGCCGAAATTTTGAAGCGCGGCGGCGAAATCCGTTTCAACACCAACATCGAAAAGCTGAACTTAAAGGATTACGATTACGTTCTGAGTTCCATGCCGGTAAAGGACCTGGTGAATGCGCTCGATGGCGTTCCGCAAAACGTGAAAGAAATTGCAAACGGTTTGGTGTATCGGGATTTTATCACGGTCGGTTTTCTTTTAGATAAACTCGAAATCGGAAATATTAAGGACAACTGGATTTACATTCAGGAAAACGACGTGAAAGTCGGGAGATTGCAGATATTCAACAATTGGAGCGAGTATCTGGTTCAAGACCCGAGCAAAATTTGGCTCGGCATGGAATACTTCGTTAACGAAGGCGATTCCCTCTGGAACAAAAGCGAGAAAGAATTTTCCGATTTTGCCGCGAACGAACTGGAGAAAATCGGGGTCGCCAAAAAAGAAAATATCCGGGACAGCGTTGTGATTCAAGTTCAAAAAGCCTACCCGGCTTACTTCGGAACTTATACGCAATTCGATACTCTCAAAACATGGCTGGATCAAAAAGAGAACCTGTTTTTAATCGGCCGCAACGGAATGCACCGCTACAATAACATGGATCACTCCATGCTGAGCGCCAAAGAAGCGGTAAAAATTATTCATAACGGCGGAACCGATAAATCGTCCATTTGGAATATCAATAGCGAAGATGATTATCATGAAAGTAAGTAAACTGTTTCGGCAACCGTTACTTTATTTTTTGATACTGCTTGCTGCAAGCTATTTTGTTCTGATGCTTTCCGGGCGCGCCGGGATTTCCAATGTTCAGGTTTCCCGGAACGGGGTTACGGAAACCGCTTCGCTGCCTTACGCTGCCGAAATGGCATACAATGAAGTTTTTACCGTTTCCTTTAATTTCTCGGTGAAGAATACAAATGCGGCCAAGCTTCATTTGGTTCCGGATGATTGCCTGAAGGAAATCCGGATTAACGGAAAAGCGATTCACTTCAATTCGGAAAGCGGTCTTTGCAGTTATTCCCAAGGAGCGACCGTTGATTTTTCCAAATACGTTCAAAAAGGAACCAACCTTTTTGAATTCCGCATTATCAATTCCGGAGGCGGTCCCGGCGGCTTGCGCATTGAAAAACCTTACCTTGGAATCAGTACCCTTTCCTTGATGCACTTTGTTTTTGCGTTCCTGCTTTTAATGGTAATCGCTTTGATTTTAAAAAAGTTTCGCTTCAAATGGATTCCTGTTTTAATTATCCTGTTCGGAGTCGGCGTACGTTTAATCGCCTATTCCTATATGGGCCCCATGGAAAACCCCTACGATGTTCAAGCGCATTTGGAATACATTGAAATCGTCGCGAATGAAAAACGGATTCCCGCCGCAGACGAGGCCTGGAGTACTTATCATCCGCCTTTATATTACCTGATTTCTGCCGCCGTTAAAAATATCACAAGCGGATTCGGCGCCATGCTCGGCGACAGGGCTCTGCAGCAGATTCCTCTGTTACTTTCTTTTGCCTGTGTTATTTTAGGCGTTGCCTTTATTCTCGCATTACTCGGAAACAACAAAGCAAGTTATTTAGCGGCTCTTGTCGCCGTGAGCTGGTCCGGTTTTGTTTTTGCCGCCCCGCGCATCGGAAACGACAGCCTCTTTTATTTCGGCGCTTTATTCTGTATGTATTTTGCGCAAAAATATTGGTTTACCCGCAAAAATTCCGCGATTCTTTTGGCCACTCTCGGTGCTGCAATCGCGCTTGCCGCCAAGTCTTCCGGGTTAGTGATTTTAGGGATTTGGGGAATCATTTATATATTGAGCGTTTTCCGCACCTTTAAAACCGGTTCCTGGAAAACGTTACTCGCAAGCGCCTTTATTTTAGCGTTGTTTGCCGGGCTTTCCAATCACCGGATGATTCTCGATGTTTTTGAAGGGAAAAAACCGGAACTCGTCGGCAATGCCGGAGGGCTTCACAACGGGTTAAAAGTTCAGAACGCCGCCGGAAATTATCTGTATTTCGATCTCAAAGATTACCAGCTCACTCCTTACACCAACGCCTGGGAAGACCGCGGCGGCCGGCAGTACTTCTGGAATTACGCGCTCAAAAGCTCTTTATCCCTGTACCGGGAAATCCGCTTAATGAATTACCCGCTCGGAAGAATTTTAGCCACCGCCTTAAATACTCTCGCCCTCTTTATTTTTGCACTCGCTTTATGGGGCCTTCTTCACATGAAATCAAGGGAAATACCGGCGATGCTTTTCACCGTTTTCTTATTTGCCGCCCTGCTTTATTTGCGAATCAGCTACCCCTACGCGAGTTCCGGCGAATTTCGATACATTTTCCCGGTACTGTTCCCCATTGCCTGTTTTGCCGTACGCGGAACGCAGACCATCAATCATTCCGGCCTCCGGAAACTGTCCTATACCGGTATGTTTGTTTTTAGCATATTATCTTTTATTTTTGTACTTTCTGCAAAGATTTAGGAAACTTTATGCTTAAAATCTTACGCCAGCCCTTACTTTATTTATTACTGCTCCTGATCGCGGCATTCTTTTGGGTCATTCCGGAAAAGCCGCGGATCGACCATGTAATACTCACCATGAACGGCGTTTCGGAAGAAAAAACACTGCCGGTCACCGGTATTCCCGCACATACCGACTTTACGGTTTCTTTTGATTTGGAGCTTAAAAAAGGCGAAAAACCCGCTTATAAAATTATTCCCGACGATTGCATCACAGGTATTGAAATCAACGGAAAACCGTTTCCGCAGGCGCGCCTCGGCAACCCTTGCGATTACACCCACGGAATGGAACTGGATTTCTCCGAATGGACGGTAGCCGGAACCAATCAAATCGTCTTCAAAAACAGAAATCACGGAGGTCCCGGAGGGCTGAAAATCAACCCTATCAGCAACGGATTTTCTTCCGTTCATTTCAAGCAAATCCTGTTTTCGGTCTTACTAATTCTTGTCATCAGCCTTATCTTAAGGAAATTCAATTTTTCAAGAACCGCCGTACTGTTAGTGATTTTAGGCGTTGCCGTCAGACTCGTTTATTCCACTTACACCGATGCCTTTACCCGCGTTTACGACGTACTCGGGCATTTGGAATACATAAACATCATTGCCGACGAATCGCGGCTTCCCGCTGTCGGTGAAACCTGGAGTTCGAACCATCCGCCGCTTTATTATTTAATCGGCGCGGCCATAAAGAAAGCGGCTCCGGAACACTTTGAATATCTGCTGGTACAGTTCGCGTTATTGCTCTCATTTGTTTCCGTCGCTTTCGGCGCAGGCTTTTTGCAGGAAATTTTTGCCCGCAGGCGATTCCTTTTATTATCCGGATTACTGTTTGTCCTTTGGCCCGGTTTTGTAATCTGCGCCACGCGCATCGGGAACGATGTTCCTGCATACTTCGGTATGTTTATGTGCATTTACTACGCCCAAAAATGGTGGAAATACGGAGGAACCAAATTCATGCTTCTCGCCACTTTAGGCGCAGCATTAGGGATTATGTTTAAAAGCACGGGATTTGCCGTAGCCGGCGCCTGGTGTCTCATTTGGTTACTCGGAACCGTGCGAACCTTCAAAATCGGCTCCCTCAAAGCCCTCGCGCTTTGCTTTTTAATGGCGGTAATATCGCTTGCCGCCGCTCAGGGGAGAACCCTGATCGCCGCCGTCCAGGGAGAAAAAACCTACATCGCCAACACCACCTCGGTAAACCCGGCGCTCCGGGTCGAAAACAAGATCGGCAATTACCTTTACTTTGACGCGAAAGAATACTTAACCGAACCTTACATGGACACCTACAACGATAAAGGCGGCCGGCAATACTTTATCAACTCATTCATCAAAAGTTCATTATTCGGAGAATACCGGGTTTGGAACTCTCTGGCCGGCGTGAACCTGGCGCTCCTGATCGCGCTCGTCACCTTACCGCTACTCGCCTTGTTCCTGTTCGGCATGCTATCCGGAAACAAAAACCTAGTGCCGGCGGCGTTATTTTTCTTCACATTACTCGCCTCGCTCCTTGCAAACCGGGCGCTGTATCCGTTATCCTGTATGCAAGACGTCCGGTACATCATGCCTGTAATTCTCCCCATGTGCGCCTTTATCATGCACGGCGCGAACCAAATATCACACCCGAGCCTCAGAAAATCGGCATACGCCTGCATGGGACTTTTCTCTCTCCTCTCCTTGATTTTCATTCTGGGACAAGCATAAAATTCCGCAAAGAATCGTTTTTTAAGGGCGTGCCCCGGCGCTTCGCGCCGGGTCGGCGGGGCTCCGGGCTGCCCTCCGGTCGGTGCTGCGCACTGCGCATCAATGCGCACCCTCCGCCTGCCTCACGCAATGTTCGCGCGATTCCAACGCTTCGGGACAAAGTGTGATGCACTTGTCATGGCGAAAGCTT
>JAISUZ010000089.1 GCA_031271785.1 Fibrobacter sp.
ACCGAAATGCGGCAACACTCTTTATGACCCGGCTGTAAAATTCTGTCTCGGAAATAGCATTTACGATAAATGCGGTAATGCGGAGTTTAACCCGGGTACACAATTCTGTGTTGGAAACCGTGTTTATGACAAGTGCGGTGGTGAGGAATATGATCCGGACACACAACTTTGTGTAGGAGGCCGTGTTTACAATGGATGCGGCAGTCTTTTTTATGACGTTTCAACACAATTCTGTGCAGCCGATGTGATTTACGACAAATGCGGCGGCAAGACATTTAACCCAGGCACAGAGTTCTGTGTTGGGAGCAACGTTTATACCAAATGCAATGGAGCGGAATTTAATGTTGCTACCGAATTCTGTTTCGGGAACAGCCTTTACGACAAATGCGGCAGCAAGACATTTAACCCAGGCACAGAGTTCTGTGTTGGGAGTAGCATTTATACCAAATGCAATGGAGCGGAATTTAATGTTGTTACCGAATTCTGTTCCGGGAACAGCCTTTATGACAAGTGCGACGGTGCGATATTTAACCCCACCACGGAAGGTTGTTCCGGCGGAACCGTTTTGCCGAAATGCGGTAATACTCTTTATGACCCGACTATAAAGTTCTGCGCAGCCGGAGATATTTACGATAAGTGCGGCGGCAAGACATTTAACCCAGCCGATGAACGTTGTTCTGTAGGAGAGGTAAAAAAATACGGAACTTTTACCGATACCCGTGACGGTCAAATTTACAAGTGGGTAGAGATCGGCGCTCAAACTTGGATGGCGGAAAACTTGAATTATGCCACTGCCACAGCAAGCGGCTCTTACTGTTATAACAACCAAGAACTCTATTGTAACACTTACTGTTATAACAACCAGGAAAGCTCTTGTAACACTTACGGCCGGCTTTATGAGTGGGAAGCCGCAAAGGAGGCTTGTCCCGATGGCTGGCATTTGCCGAGCGAAGAGGAATGGACTACGTTTATGAATTTTGTCGGTGGTGAAAGTGCCGGAGCCAAATTGATGTCAGCAACCGATTGGAATGGTACGGATGATTATGGGTTCAATGCCTTACCGAGTGGCTATAAAGCACGCCTGGGCTCCTTTAATAGTAATGGTAACGTTGCCAACTGGTGGTCACGTTCACCGGACTTTAGCGGCATTAGTGCCTACTACCTAGTTCTGCTTTGGACACCGAGGTTGGTCTTGAGTCCCGAGTATAAGAGCTTCGGTTTCTCTGTCCGTTGTATTAAAGACTAGGGTTTACCGAAATCCAAACCAAGGTTTTCATTACAAGGGCATGGTATCATGCCCTTTATTTTTTGATGGTATTTTTATTGTTAATTCGTATGTGGTACGGTTATAAAATTAACACAAAAGAGATGAACGCGGGACGTGGGCGGCGATCCGGAAAATTTCAATCATGAATACAAGCGCTATTCTTCACCGGATGGCCACGAGCGATGCTCTCGCCATGACAAATCCGTCATGAAAAATATTCCAAATCCCTATTTGCGTGATTGCAATTTCCGAGAAACTTGAGCGGCATTTTACATTTTTAAGGTGTTTGTATATGCCGGAATAGGTATCACCGCAGATAAAGAAAGTTTTACATGACCGGGCAACTCAACTAATGCGGTAAAATAAGCATCACCGCAGACTTGAAAAGTCTTACATAATCGGGCATTTCTATTGATGCGGTAATAGGCATCACCGCACTATTGGAAAGTCTTTCATGCCTTAGCGAACTCAACTAATGCGGTAAATAGGTATCACCGCAGACAAAAAAAGTCTTACATACCCGATCGAACTTGGTTAATGCGGTAAACAACGTCAATACGCTTGCGTTTTATATTGGAAGAATTTGAGTTACATTTTCACATGAGCGCGGTTTCAATGCTGTTTTCAAAACCTGTAGGCTGGAAGCCGCTCCGGTTTTGAAAAAAGTGTTGGAATCGTGCGAACATTGCGTGAGGCAGGCGGAGGGTGCGCGCGAAGCGCGCAGTGCGCAGCACCGACCGGAGGGCAGCCCAAAGCCACGCCGGCCCGGCGCGGTTTTCATGCCGGTTTTATATGAATGCGCCGGGGCACGCCCCAATATTTTTTATCATTCTTTGTATGAAAGCCCGGATTTTCATTTTTCTGATTCTTGCCCTTTCCGCTTACGCGAGCGCGTCGCGGTTTTTGATTGCCGAAGTGGCGATGAGTGAAAAAATAGAGGGGCTTCAGCTTTACTACTACAATATGTCCGATACCCCGGGGTTCAAGTTTTCCCTCGGGCTCGGTTTTATGTATCTCACGGTAAAGGAAACATCCGACTTCGAGAACGGGTCTATTTTTGCAATTTCTCCCGGCGCGACCGTTCGCTACCTCACTCCCGTTTGGCTGATGCCGGAAGCGAGCGTGTCCCTCAACGCGGGTTACGAATCCTACAGTCCTTACAACAGCGATTCCAAAAGCGGTTTTATTTTAGGGGTCACCTTTTCGCAAAAATTATTTGTGGTGCCCTCTTGGAAATACGCGCCGATTCTCGGCGCCGGCATTTTTGAAACTTTCAACGCCAGGTCGAAAATCTATCCGAAAGATATCGGGTTAGCCGTGAGCCTGGGTTTTAAATTTTAAGAAATTTTCAAACCGGGTAAAGTCTTCGAGTGTGGTGATTTTATCGTTCAAAAAATCGCCGGGAACCACAAAGACGCTTTCCTTAAAATGCTCCAGAATCGAGGCTTCGTCGGTGGGTAAAAAATCCAGCGGCGCAGCATCCATTTTCGCATAAAGTTCTTTTAACACCGCTACTTTCGCTGCCTGCGGCGTTTGCGCGAGCCACACGTCTTCACGGGGAATGGTTTGCATAATTTTCCCTTCCCGGACAATTTTCACGGTATCTACTACCGAAAGCGCGGCAATGCAGGCGCCTCTTCCGGCTACCGTATGCATCACTTCGCGGGTGATCGCCTCGCTCAATAACGGGCGCGCCACATCGTGTACCAGCACATATTCCGCATCGGAAGAAAGAGCCTCGACTCCTTTCCGCACGGAGAGCCAGCGTTCTTCGGCCCCGAGCGTAATCTTTAATTTCTTTGCCCATTCCGGTTTCAGCGCTTCCGGAGCGAGAAGCTGCTCGCGGAAAACGCTTTCCCAATCCGCAGGCACCGCGAGCACCACTTCTTGAATTTCATCGATCCGTAAAAACATTTCGAGACTGTAAGTGTACATGGGTCTCCCCATGAGAGGCTGCAGCTGCTTCGGGAATTCGCCGCCCACACGTTTGCCGAGCCCGCCCGCCGGAAGTACGACAGCGTAACTCATAATGCGGAAAGCGCCTTGTTCATTTTTTTGAGAGCTTCGCCGATTTCGGCAGAAGAGACATTGAGCGGCGGCAGAAACCGCACCGTATTCGTTCCCGCGCGGTGCACGAGTAACTTTTCTTCTCTCGCTTTTGCAAGAATTTCGGAGACCGGGCGTTCCGAGGTGAAGCCGAGAAGAAGTCCTTCGCCGCGCGCTTCGCCGAGGAAACCGAACTTCCGGATGAGTTCCGCAATGCCCGCTTTGAGTTCCGCCGAACGCGCTTTCACGTTTTCCAAAAACGCCGGTTCCGAAACAATGTTCACGAGCGCGAGCCCGCCGGTGCACGCTACCGGATTACCGCCGAAAGTGGTGCCGTGATCGCCTGCCCGCAATTCGTCTGCAATCAACTGTTTCATAAGCACCGCACCGAGCGGGAGCCCGGCGCCGATTGCTTTGGCAAATGTGGCGATGTCGGCGGGAATCCCGTAAAATGCGGCGCCGCAAAAAGTGCCGAGCCGGCCGACGCCGGTTTGAATTTCATCGGTAATCACAAGACAGCCGAATTTTTCCCGGAGTTCCGCAATCGTTTTTATCATCTCTGCAGACGGCGTGAGGATTCCGCCTTCCGCCGCGAGAGGCTCCAACATAATCGCGCAGGTTTTTTCATTCACCTTCGCTTTTAAGGCTTCGGTATCGTTCCATTCCACATGGGTAAAGCCCGCAGGCATATCGCCGAAACCTTCGCGCAGCGCCGGCTGCCCGGTAGCTGAAAGCGCGCCGAACGTCCGTCCGTGAAAGCTGTTGTAAAAAGTGACAATTTGGGTGCGGTCTTTTTCACCTTTCCGGTTAAAATATTTTCTCGCAAACTTAATCGCGCCTTCGTTTGCTTCCGTTCCGGAATTGCAAAAAAACGCTTTATCGAAACCCGTAACCGTTAAAAGTTTTTCCGCAAATTCGATCTGCGGATAATTCGGAAACAGATTGCTCAAGTGAATCAGTTTCTCCAGTTGATTCTTGAACGCCTCTACCAAAACCGGATGACAATGCCCGAGAGCGTTTGTCGCAATTCCCGAAATAAAATCAAGATATTTGTTTCCTTCGCGGTCAAACAAATAAGAACCTTTCCCCGAAACGAAATCAAGGTTCGCTTTGGCGTAAAGCGGCGCAATCACTTTCTGATCTTGCGCGCCGAAAGATTCGTTAATTGAGAATGGTGCCATAATTCACCTCGCCGAGAATTTGTTTGTAAAAATGTTCTTCGTCTTTCCAGCCTACAATATGAATCGCTTTGAGTCCGCGCTTAATGGAATTTAAACTCGAACGCACTTTCGGAATCATGCCGCCGGTAATCACGCCCGCTTGAATCAGTTCCTCCGTTTTCGCTTCGGAAAGTTCGGGGATCACCTGTTTTTCCCGATCCATCACGCCCGGCACATCGCTCACCAGCACAAACTGATCCGCTTTAAGCGCCACCGCGAGTTCGGAAGCCGCCACATCCGCATTCACATTCCAGGAAAACGAATCGCCGAGAGAAATCGGGCTCACCACAGGGGTCCAATCCGCATTCCACAAATCTTCCACAATTTTCGGATTCACTGCGTCAATATCGCCGACAAACCCGAGATCCACCGCGCCTTCATGTTTTTTCGCATGAAAAAGTCCGCCGTCCACGCCGGAAATCCCGATGGCCGGGCATTTTTTTTGCATGAGCATGCGCACGAGTTTTTTATTGACATGCCCGGAAAGCGTCATTTCCACCATATTCATAATACTCGCGGTGGTAACGCGGAGTCCGTCGATAAATTGAGGTTTTTCCGACAAAAGCGCCAAATTTTCATTGATATCTTTTCCGCCGCCATGAACGAGGGCAATCCGGAAATCCCCCCCCGGTAAACGGGAAAGCGCGGAAACAAACTCAAACAGTTTATCTTCGTCTATCGCGAGACTGCCGCCGATTTTAACCACCACTTTTTTCATTCGGGCGCCCTAATTTATAAGAGTGAAACGACCGCCAATGTAGAAAAAATAGATACGGTTCCTCTATCTTTTTTATATATTCAAAGCCGTATCAACCTCAATCAAGGAATTGTTATGGCAATTACTAAAGTTTGGCTCGACGAATCGAGCGATGAATGCATCTCCTGCGGCGCTTGCGAAGCGGTCTGCGAAGCCGTTTTCAGCGTCCCTGA
>JAISUZ010000008.1 GCA_031271785.1 Fibrobacter sp.
TAGCAAAAATTATGCCGGATTTTGGAAAAAATATCGGTAATTTTATAAAAAACCGGTGAAATCTGTTTCAAAATGAAATGAGGGGGTAGCGGAAGACGGCGCGCAGAACCCGGCGACCAAAGGAAGCCGGTGAAGGTTCTGCGGTACTCGCCGGCTGAAGCGAGGGGGACCCTTCCCCTTGCCGGGATAAAAGATGTTTTAAGTGTCGGCTTTAGAAGGTTTTTTCAGAGTCTCTTTTTATTATATTGGTGTGCGAAATGTTTCAACCGGAGGTTTTATGAAAATGGTTTCTTTGTTTTTATTGGTCATTGCCTTGAGCGTGTTCACCGCTTGCGATGATAAAGGGAGCGGCGGTTCTTCGGGGAATCCGAATGTTGAAATTTCTTCTTGCGGTACGGTGGATGAAAATTTAAAATGTGCTGTTGATAAGCTGAAAACAAGCGAGTGGGATGAGGCAGTCGCTTATTATGATGCGGCTTACGATCAGGACAATAACGATACGCGGGCGATTATTTATTCCACGCTTGCGAACCTTGCTAAAATCAGTACCGATCCGAAAGTAGCTTCTCTTTTCAAAGATCATTTGGGATTTACGGATTATCCGAATCGTTTGAACGCGCTTTTCAGCGATCGCTGGTTTACGTCCTATCCGGAAAGAATCAGAGATTATTATGATGAAGATCTCGGTGAATGGGTCTATTGGTTTAGAGCCGATTATCATGATGTCGTTCAAGACGGTTATCATTATTATAATCATGAAGTTTCGGATTATGTGTTGATTTCTACCGAAGCTATTTACGATAGCGTGATGCTTCCGGGCATTAAAATTCCGGGTTGGATTAAAGGCGGCGAAGGTTCGCTTTATGATAACGCTCTTTTAAGCGGTAAAGTGTTCGGTTCGGATGCTTATGTATTTTCTCTCCTCGCGAACTTGCTCGATAAAAATACGGCCGGTTTGAACAATTTGCTTGACGATGTGATTGATGCCGTGTTCGGCGCTTCTTTTGAAACGGCGGTTTCGCGTTTGAAACAGTTGGAGAACAGAACCGAAGACCGTATCAGTCTGGACCCTTATTTTATAGAACAGCTTGATTTGGGCGACTATTTTGACGAATACGATCAAATCGGTTGGGCGGAAGTGAATGCGGTGTTGTCGGCGATGTTTGTCGTTAAGGCTTCTCTCGAATGGGTGGCTTCTTATGACTTGAATACGAATCTGAATTGGCTGAAGTTCACTTGGGTTCCGAATACCGAAGATTTCCTGAATCGTTTTAAAGCGGCCGGTAAGAACGATATGCCTTTCAATAATAATTTCCTGAATGCGCGCCCCGGAAAAATGGCGATCGCCAAAGCCGATTACATTCGGGCGATTCAAGGATTTCAGGCTTCTTATGCTTCCATTATCAATAGCGAACTTTATCCGTCGGCCGTAAAAGAGGCGTATCAAACGGTTAACGGCGGCTTTACGGAAATTTTGAAAGCCATCAATGAAGACGGTAAGTTTTACATTCCGGCAAATCCGGTGGAGGGTACCTGGCCTGTTTCCAAAACAAGCGATGTGGTCGCTACGGTTGATTTTGGGAAATTCTTTGAAGAAGGCCGTTTTTCTCTTTCGAATATGTTTGAAACCGAAGGCGGAAAACCGGTATTCTATCTTTATGTTCCGGCGGAGGATGAATATGAAAAGCTCACGGCCGATAACTACATTTCTTTGATAGATCAGAATCCTTCCTCGGATTTGTGTTTAAATGCAAACCTTTCTTATATTGCCGCTGTTCTTGATTTGGGAAATGATTTGTCTGCGTTCGAGTTTTTCGATTTGGAACTTGAGGGCGAGGTAGCGAAAGCGGTCTTTGAAAAATATTACCCGTAAATTGATCGGCAGTCTTGTGCTGCTTGCGAGTGCTGCGTTTGCCTCCTCTAAGGCAAGCGCATCTTTTGTTTATGAGTTGGGGAAAATGACGGAGGCGGAGCTTGAAACGGATGTTATTCATTTCAATGCGAAGATTCTTTTTCAGAATCCGCTTTCTTTTCATTGGAAATCGACGGACATCCGGAGCGACGGCGGGAAAATAGTTTTATTGACGGCAGGTTTTCCGTTTCGGTTTTCTTCGTTTTCCTGGAAGCCTTCTTTTTTGTTTGCTGCCGGGGTTTGGGATAAAGGCGATTTTGAATACTTTTACGGGAAACCCGATTTGCCGAGAGTTTTCGGATCTTCTTTAGATGCGGAGTATGCTTTTCACCGGTTCGGCGCGGATTTTTTATCCGGGAATGCGAAGCTTTTAAATAATACGGAAGATGCCGAATTGTTCGATGCGGATTTTTACCTTTATCACGCTTTTTACGGGCTTCACGCCGGGAGTTTATTCAAAGCGCGGGCAGGCTTTGCCGGGTTTAAAATGGAAGCGCTTGGGGCGCTCACTGCCGGGAATCAACGTTATTTTCTTTTTCCTTATGCGTATTATCAGGCGAGTGGAACCATGAATGCCAAAGCGGTTTACGGTACGGCGACCGTTTCTTTGGAATCAAACTTTTTGAAATACGGTATTGATTTGGGAATATTTTATTTGATCAACGGAAAAATCAGGGGAAACATGCATTATCAGTACCGGAAGTTTTTTGGAGATGACGAGGTGTACGATACGATTCACCCGGTAGAATTGAAAAACAGCGGTCTTCTTTTTTCCGTATTGAGTATTAAAACCAGGAAAATTAAAATCGGGAAAATATATGCGGCTTACGGTATTCAAAAGCCGCTCGTTTATCCTTTCGGCCGGATTTTTCCGAAAGGCGGAAAGACAGGTTCTTCGGATGCGAGTTCCATAAAAGAGGCGATTCTTTGGGGTTTATCCGCTCATATTGAAGCCGGATTCTAAAAAGGGCGTTGCAACGCAACGCCCCGGAATATTAAACTCGGAAAAGGGTTAAAAGTTGTTGTACCGCTGCCCTGCAACAGGAGTAACCCCTTTATAAATAGCGACCTGGCTAACGGTGAGCATCCAATAACCCTGGCTGCGTAACCAATCGATGATCTCTCCTACTCTTGGAACAGTATTCTGGTTAGAAGTGTTGCTTTCATGCATAAGCAGGAAGCCACCATCTTTTGCGCAACCGGAGGCTTTTACACTGTTTAACGTGTTTACGCCATTGGTATAATCGTTAGTGTTGCAACCCCATATATCCGGCAACCCTGTACTTGCAAGATTTGCAACAGTTTGAAGGTTCGGAGCGCGGAAAACTTTCGGATTGGAACCGGTAATGCCTCTGATTTCATTGGAGCAAGCGGTTACGCTCGCTGTTGTTGCCGCACCGCTGGGATAGCTATCGGAGTGATTTCCGAGTTCATGACCATCGTTATATATGGCTTGAGCTTGTGATTTATTACCGCGTATGTTGCTGCCGATCACAAAGAATGTGGCTTTTACATTTTTGTTTTTAAGAGCGGTGAGCAAAGTGCCGGTACCGCTATGAGGACCGTCATCAAATGTTAAAGCGATCACTTTGGTTGGTCTTGAAGAATAACCGTAAGCTTGCCAGTTGGCATCAATGCAGGCGTCGATTTCCTGTTTTGTCGCCGGGTTTGCTTTGCAGCCGGGAGTAGTTCCTCCGGAACTTGAACTGGACGGTATTACCATTGCCGAAGAACTGGAAGTTCCTGCCGGGCAAGTTACTTCCTGATACCAGTTTCCGTTTTCAATATTCCAATTGATTCCATTGGAACCGTCGGTTGCATTCCATCCGCTCCATACCCAATCGGTTGCGCAGGTATTGCCTTCGCCTTCGCTTGAAACTTTACATACATAGCATTTACTGTTGGTATGCCGGAAACAGGCGGTGTAAGGGTCGGCCGGGACGGAGCCTAAAGTAACGAGCGGCGTTTTGCAAGTGGTTGCCTGCGCGGGTCCGCTTGCGGAACTGTTTATGATTTCGCCGGAGCTGCTGCTGCTACTGCTACTCACTGTGCTACTCATCGGAGTTTCGGAACTGCTGCTGGATTCTCCTGCCGGCAGGCAATCCGTTAACAGCGGGTTGCAATCCGTGATTTCGCCGGAACTGCTCGATATTTCAATAAAGAAACTGCTCGAACTCAGTTCCGGATTAGGCTCACAGGATTCGCCCACACAAGGTGGTTCTCCGCAGTTCATCACGAGAGGGTCGCAAATGATTTCGCCGGAGCTGCTGCTAAGTTCCGCTTCACCGCAATTGATACCGGAACACCCGTTAAAGTTTTGGGGTTCATCGGAACAGGCGACCAAAAGGAACACCAGCGCGGCAATCGCGGAAAACAACGATTTTTTCAAGTGCATTTTTAGCCTCCTAAGAATGCGTGCGGTTGTGAATTTTTTGTAAAACGCTTTTCACCGTATCTCCTTACCGATACAAAAGGTCGAGCATTATATTACCATAGCGTTCGCCCAGGGTTTTGTAACTTTCATAGGTAAAATGATACTGGTCGAAAATGGTAAGTCCGCTTGATTGAGCTATATGGACCACCTTTTTGCCGTCAGGCATGGTTGCATTAAAGGTGTTCGGCAAGTTTGTAACCAGAGCTTTATTAACGTTCATTGGTTCTCCGGCGATGAACGGAATAGAATTTGCGGCAAGCCCTAAATCATTTAGCATGTCATTATAGATGGTATTTACTTTTTGCGCCCAATTACCGCTTTTAGCCCCCGATTCTCCCTGGTGCATAATGATTCCTTTAATGGTACCTGCTTTTTGCGCCTCTTTTGCCAAGTCAATAAGATGTTTGTAAGGGTCGTTGTTGTATTTTTTTGCAAAGCTTTGCATCCAATCCGCTTCATTTCTGTAATAATCCGGAGCTCCGGTTTTCATAAAACCATCAATAGCCGCTCCGCCCACGGCAACTACAATCACGCCTACTTTAATGTTGCCCGGAGTATTTGCCACAATGGTTCTGCCGAAATAATCCGCAGGGTTTAAACAGGCTCCGGGGTGCACAAGCGGCGGAATAGCGGTATACCACTGCCCTTTGGTTCGCTGTATCCCTCCGTAATTTCCGCCGGCTGCTTCCATGACTTGAAAACGGGCATCTACGGTTTTATAGTTGTTAGGGATTGTGTTGTTGGGGGGTGGAGGGCACGTTCCTTCCATATTGGATTGCCCGAAAGCGAGGTAAATATGGAAGTTTTCCTTATCGCTGCCAACGGAGCTCGAACTTGAGGGGATTATCGCGCTGCTGGAACTGGGAGGTTGCGGAACGCAAGTGGAAAATCCGGGAACTACATTGACCCAGCCGTTATTTTGGTAAGTATTGATATTGCCGCTTTCTACATAAACATAATAGCCGCCGTGAACGGGTTCCGGTTTATTCCCTTTAGTGGCATTCACTTTGCAAGCGGTCCAATCCGCTTCTCCATTGCCGTTATCAATGCATGGAAAATCGTTGCCGTTTATTTTAATATTTGAGCCTTGTCCTGCTAAATCTCCTTCTATTTGTTCAAAATCCCGGATAAAAAGGCAAGTTCCGGTAGAGGGAATTCCCGCCGGCTCCGTATTGCTGACACTTGCTCCTCCGCAAAAAAGGGTGCTTACGTTATCGCAGGAAACCTCTGCCGGTGTGGTGGAGCTGCTCATTATCGGAGTTCCGGAACTGCTGCTGGATTCTTGGGGGCAATTGGTGGTGTTCGGATCGCAAATAAGTTCGCCGGAGCTGCTGGATTCCGGCGGAATACCCTCGGAACTGCTGCCGGGGGCTGTAAAGAGGCTGCTTGAACTTGATTCCGGAACAGGATCGCAAGACTCTTCTTCGAGGCAAGGCAATTTCGGTTCACCGCAAACCATCGTCAGCGGATCGCAATCAGGCGGCGTAGGGGAGTTTGGGTCGTTAGAGCATGCGAAAAAAGTGAAAATCAGCGCAAGGATGCTAATAAACAAGATCTTTTTAGAATGCATTTTCGAGCCTCCTAAGAATGCAATGACCTTATTTTATATTATTTTTTATGAGGAGGCTAAAGAATCTTTGTAAAAAAATTAAATACAATTACCCAATATAAAGATATTTCAATTTTAGTCCGGCAGGTAGGGCGAAAACGCTTGTTTTTGGTTCTTTTTGTAAACAGGAATGTCAAGTATCTCCAAAAAAACGGTCACCCTTTCGAGAAATGAATTATTTTCTAGGCACTTCTTTTTAGTGAGACGGAAATGGATATTCGAAGAAATTTTTTGTTTTTTGGACTTGTTTTGGCTGTTTTTTCTTTTGCCGAGCCCCTGCCGCGTTTATTTTCGGCGCGAATCAATCAAGTGGGTTATGAACTCCCGGGTTTAAAACTATTGGTTTGGCCGGGAACCGACTCCGGTAAAGTGGAGTTAAAAAATGTGAAAAACGGCAAAACCGCTTTTTCCGTGCCGCTTTCGTCGCTTGCGGAGTGGGAGTTCAGCGGAGAGAGTGTGCGTGTGGCCGATTTTTCCAAATTTGAAGAACCGGGGACTTATATCGCTTATTTAAATGACCGCCGTATTTCGGGAAATATTTTTATTCGGAAAGGCGTTTACGAAGATGTTTTCCGGTCTTCGCTCAAATGGTTTTATTATCAGCGGGCTTCGACACCTCTCGAAGGGGAATTTGCCGGGCGTTTTGCTCGCCTTGCAGGGCATCCCGATACCAATGTACTTTTTTATCCTCCGGAAGAAAATCCGGCGTTCCGTATATCTTCTCCTAAAGGCTGGTACGATGCCGGTGATTACGGGAAATATATAGTGAATAGCGGAATCACCGTATTTACGCTTTTACAGCTTTATGAACATTTTCCGGCGGCTGCGGCGAAATTCAAAACGAACATTCCCGAAAGTAAGAATGCAACACCCGATTTGCTCGATGAAGTACGCTGGAATTTGGATTGGATGCTTACCATGCAAGCGGAAGACGGCGGCGTTTATCATAAATTAACCACGCAGCAATTCTCTGGACCGGTACTCCCGGAGTTTGATACGGCCGAACGTTTTGTGGTGATGAAAAGTACGGCGGCGGCTCTCAATTTTGCCGCTGTAATGGCGCAAGCCGCGCGGGTTTACCGCTCTTACGACAACGCATTTTCCAAAAAAAGCCTTGCCGCCGCCGAGCGCGCTTATGCGTGGGCGGAAAAAAATCCGCTGATTGCCTACAAACAGCCGGACGGCATGAATACAGGGCAATATAATGCCGACCAGAAATTCACCGATGAGGAATTATGGGCGAGCGCCGAACTTTTAGCGGCAACGAAGAATAAAAAATACCGGGATGCGGTGGAACGCTTAACGTTTACTTCGGAAGGGGCATGGTGGGGAAACTCGAATTTCCTCGCGGTTTATCGTTTGGCTTCAATGCCTTCCGTTTTCGGAAAAGAAAAAAGTGCGGCGGCAAAGGACTCGCTTTTAGTGCAGGCGAATATGCTTCGGGAGCAAATGGAAACTTCTGCGTACCGCCTTCCTGTTTTCAAATGGAATTTTGTGTGGGGTTCCAACTCCGCCGTTGCCAATAACGGAATTGTTTTGTTGAACGCTTATTATCTCACTCAGGATGTTCGTTATCTCAATGCGGCTCAGCGCGCCTTGGATTACCTGCTCGGTTCAAACCCGATGGAGATCAGTTTTGTAACCGGTGCCGGCGCGCGTTCTCCGAGAAACCCGCACCATCGCCCCTCGGAAGGCGATGATATCGACGACCCGGTTCCGGGAGCGCTGGTGGGCGGACCTCATGCCGGAAAGCAGGATGTGGGAACGGAACACTGGAAGTGTAAAGATTACGCGGCGTCGGGATTCCCGGCGGTGAGTTATGTGGATGACCGCTGCAGTTATGCAACGAACGAAGTGGCGATTAACTGGAATGCGCCTCTCGTTTACCTTTCCGGGGCGCTGCACTTCCTCTATACGGGGGAACGAAAACCGTTGTTGAAATAGTAATCGTCAAGTACCGGAAATTTCCGGCGTTCATTATAAAGTGATTCTCGGTTCAGTTCAAAGGAAACAACGCATTCTTCTTCGCCGGCTTCGGCGAGGATTTCTCCGGATGGGCCGATAATGATGGAACCTCCGGCATAATCTTCGTGAGGACCGTTGCCGGTACGGTTGATACCGAGAACATAACTTTGATTTTCAATCGCCCGGGCGCGGAGAAGCGTGCGGAAATGTTCCTGCCGGCGGCGCGGCCAGTTGGCGGCTACGGATAAAATATCGCACCCCATTATCATCGCGTTTCTGAAAAGTTCGGGAAATCTTAAATCGTAACAGAGGAACGGCGATACTTTCCAATGCCGCCAAGTGTAAAAAGTGGGGGAAAGTCCCGGAATAAAATGCTCTTTTTCTTCGAAAAACAACTTCATTTTATGATAAGAGGCGATTTCGTAATCCCAGCGGGGACCATAGACCGAAACGCGGTTTTGCACGCCGCGCTCTGTTTTTGCAATCCCGGAACCTTGAATAACGGCTTCTTTTTCAAGCGCGAGATCAAACAAAAACCGGGCGGTTTTCCCTAAATCTTTGTTATAAAATTTTTCAGCGGCGTTTTTGGGGTTTTCCGGGAAAAATCCGGTGGCAAACATTTCGGGGAGTAAAATCAAGGAACCCGGCTCAACGGAAACGTTCTCAAGCAACCGGGAGACGGTTTTAAAGTTTTCCTCTTTTTGGTTAAAGAGGATATTCATTTGAACAAGATAAACGCGATTCATCGGTCTTGAAAAACTAGAATTTCTATTTTAGAATGCAAATATGCTGAGAAATATATCATTCGTTTTTGCATTATTATGCGCTTTGCCTCTTTGGGCGGCGCCGGTAGCGGTACTCGGCGTGGCTCTCGAAGCCGAATCGGATCGCCCGGTGCCTTATGTGGATGTGTATTACCGTTCCGGAAAATTGGTCGGACAAACGGACGCGCAAGGGCGTTTTGAGTTTGAGTCCGATTCTCCGTCGGCGGTGTTTTTGTTTGTAAAAGCGGGTTACGACAGCACTTGGGCGGAGCTTGCCGATTACGGCGACTTACTGGATGTGGTGGTTTCTCTCCGTTCGAATGTGCGGGATTTGGGACAAACGACAACAATCAGCGACCACCGTTTGATTCAGTGGGAAAATACGCGTCAGGTGAGCGTGGAAAAACTGGAAGATGCCGCCGGTATGCGTTTTGATTTAACGGAGCATTTGAGTCAGATTGAGGGTGTTTCCGGATTGCAGGATTTTTCGAGCGCGCTTTATTACGACGGTTCCCGCGCCGAAGAAGTGGGCTATCATCTCGGGCGGCTCCGTGTGCCGAATATGAGACACTTGGATGTCGGTTTTCCGGGAAACCTCTCGGTCATTAACCCGCATCTTCTTCAAGGAATTGAGATTCACGATCATTACGGCACGGGCCCTCTCGGGCAGGGGCTTGCGACTTCCGTTCAGTATTTACCGGAAAATCCTCCCGGAGATGTTTTTGAAGCGCGCCTTGCCGCTGGTACGACTCTACGTGAAGTGATGGTGGGCGGACCCTGGTTCTTCTGGGATTCGTTCCGGGTCAGCGTTCGGTTTTTGGATGCGGAAATGCTTAAAAATATGGGCGAAAAATTTTACACGGAGTTCCGCAAGCGCGATGCTTCCTGTACGGATTGTACCGTGGCTAAATCCGATCCGTTCGATCTCACCTCTTACGATGTTTACGCGCAAATTTCCGGTTCGGATTCCGTGGGGAATCACTGGGCGATTAACGCGCTTTACAGCGTGGATGATTATGTGATCCGCCAGGACACGACGAGTGCTCTCGATCAAGTGAACAGTGTCGATATGATCGAAGGGTATAAAAATTATTTGGTCACGGGGCTTGAATACAATTCGGCGCTCGGTACGAGTTGGCACTTGGGTTTTGTGAATACCATGACCTCGGATTCTCTCCGGGACACCACCGGCTTCCGCCGTAATTCGCTGCCGGAAGCTTCCAGTTTTATCGACGGCTATAGCGAGTCTCACATGACTTGGAGCTTAGGGCTCGACAAACCTTTCGGCGGGCATATTATCGGAGCCAAATTGAGCGGCGCTGTTTTGTTTGAATATCATATGTTGGAGCGTAAGTGGGTTGATTTTTCGGAAGTTCAAAAAGCCAATTTCCGTACCGGCGTGCTTTCCGGTTCTTCGAGAATGCAATGGACAACGGACAGGCAGCAGACCCTTTTCGCTTTCGGCGCTGTTTCCGATTTGGACGGTCACGGTTCGCCGGTGGTTTCCCTTGATGCGGAACGAAAACTTTCGCCGGGAGAAACGGGTTTCCGCTTGTTCGGCAATGCGGCTTACCGCGCCGACTGGGTTTCCGTTTTAGACGATGGTGAATTTACCGGCGATCTTTTGAACGGGCTCTCCGGAAAACTCGGTTCCGGTTACCGTTCCCGGTTTTGGAATTTGAGCGCGCACGGTTTCGGGCGTTACTATGCCGATCCGGTGCTTCCGCAGCCGATTGCTTATGCGCAGTATCATGAACTCTCGAACTCCGATTACGCGTGGGTTATGGGCGCCTCTTCTTCTTTTGAATGGAGAACCATTCATCATTTTGCTTTTGCCACCAACCTTTCTTCCGTGTATGGCGAATACGCGCTTTCGGATGGGAAGTCTCTCCCATGGCAGGCGAATTCCCGGCTGGATATGGTTTCTCACTTCCGTTATTACCCGCGGAAAGATTCTTTGATTTCGGTGATTGTCTCTCACCGCGCCGCTTGGCACCGTCCGCTTTATTATTACGAAATCAAACCTTCGCATCGCGATGAAAACAGCAATGAAGTGACCGGTTCCCGACAGGTGCGTTTTTATGATGAATTCTCTAATTTGTACCGAACCGATGTGCGTGTGAATCTGGATTTTAGAAATGTGAAAGGAATTTTCAAGAACGTACGTTTTTATGTAGAAGCGGATAACGTATTTGCCAACCTGAATGTGGAGGCGCTCAAATTTTTGGGAACGGATAATTACCGGGAACGTTCGCAAGTGGTACGGGATCCGGACGGAAATTCCGATAACGGTTACGATTTAATTCCTTTTATGGCTAAGGGAATGGGACTTTATCTTCAATTTGGTGTGGAAGCCGAGTTTGAAATTTAAGGGCATCTCAAAAAAATCATTTTCCATGAAATCGGCAATAACATATCGTATTAATTCAATTCGTACTTGCATAAAAGTTAGGGACACGGGACATGAAAAATTCATATCCCGTTTCCCTATATTTCCGAAAAGATATATCACCCATATTAACCCATTTTCATGAACGTAAAGCAATTTTTAGAGATGCACTTGATGAAATTTTGGAGTCTTCTTTTCCTGATTCCTTTTTTTCTTTACGCTCAAGAAAAAATAGAAGTTCATTACTTTGTTCCCACTCCGCCGGAAAAGCCGCTCCGGTTTTGCACGGCTTACGCCGAATGGCTTGCCTGGGCGGAGAGTCAGCCGGATTATACGGAACTTTTTCCGGATTCATTGAAAACATTCGATATTCGTTATGCGACTTTTCAAAATGTGACGGGACATGATTTGTATTGCGGCCTCACGCGCCTTTTTCTTCACAAGGACCTTGCTAAAAAATTAGAGAAGGCGTCTCAGATTTTGAAAGAAAAATATCCGGGTATTCGTTTCCGGATTTTTGACGGCGCCCGCCCGCTGTATGCGCAAGAGGCTTTAAGGGCGATGGTGCGCGGAACGCCTTATGTCCGTTTTGTGACTTCTCCCGGGACGGGCAGTGTGCATAATTTCGGTTATGCGATTGATTTAACGCTTGAGGATTTTTCGGGCAATATGCTTGACATGGGAACGGATTTTGATTCCTTTGCGCCGAAAGCCGGGCGGAACGGGGAAGCGAAAGCGTTAAAAGAAGGTACGCTTACCGAAGAACAAATTGCAAACCGGAATCTGTTGAGAAGTGTGATGAAAGCGGCGGGTTTTATCGAACTCCCGAGCGAGTGGTGGCACTTTAACGGCGCTCTGTCGCGTTGGGTTCGGGAAAATATTTCAAAGACGCCCTTTTAAGCCTGTCGTTAACGGCCATACCGATTCCGTTTTCGGGAACAGGATCTACCACAATCAAGTCGCCGCCCAACCGGTCTAATTTTCGGATAAACGAATACAAGTTTGCCGTTGCTTCGAGCAGATTTCCGTCGGCGGATAAATTAAGGGTTTTGGTAAATCTTTCATCCTCTGATATTTTTCCGAAGGCGAGGTGAAGCGTTTTCGGCGGGAGCGTTGCCGTTTCGGGAACCGCACCGTAGTAAAGAGGTGTTGCCGGCTGATAATGTTTATCGACCATTCCCGGGGCGGGGAGCGCTTTCCCGGGTTCCGAGGAAGACATATTCACATCTATATCGCCGATGGTTTCGCGGAGCATTTCCAGAGTGATGGCTCCCGGGCGGAGCAAAAGCGGATTTTTACCCTCGGGGAATGCGATGATTGTGCTTTCGAGCCCGATACGGCTTTGGCCGCCATCGACGATGCCGTCGATACGTTCGCCGAGTTGTTCGGCGACGTGGAGCGCGGTGGTGGGGCTGACCCGTTGAAACAAGTTCGCGCTCGGGGCGGCTAGCGGCACACCGGCTTCCCGGATGATTTCCCGGGCAATAGGGTGATCCGGTACCCGAATTCCGACAGTGGGTAAAGAACTTGTGACCAAGTCGGGAATCTTTTTTCGCTTTGGGAGAACAAGCGTTAAAGGTCCCGGCATAAATTTTTCGGCGAGAATCCATGCGTTTTCGGGGATACTTTCCGCCGCTTCCGGCAAGTTACTTGCACTCGCAATATGCACGATCAGCGGGTCGAAGGTGGGGCGTTCCTTTGCGGCGAAAATTTTAGCGACGGCCAGCGCATTCAGGGCATTCGCCGCGAGCCCGTAAACGGTTTCCGTCGGGATTGCCACAATACCGCCCTCCCGGATAATTTGAGAGGCTTCGGTGATGGTGGTCCAGGGTGGGTACATTCTTTTAACGGGCGTCACTTTCCGGAGATTCGGCAGAAGCACCCTTTCCGAAAACGGCATCGCAAGCGGCGTTGAAACGTTTCCAAATTTTGTCGGAATGTTCTCTCGGTACCGCTCCGATTTCTTTCCAAAGACGGCGCAAATGTTTGATTTCATTCAGCATCGTATGGGTCGCCGGCTGTCCGTTTAAGTTTTCCAAAATTTTTTCCGCTTGTTCGCAAAGCATGATTTTCTTTTGGAGATTATTTTCACGCGCCTGCTCCTGGATTTCCAATTGGTCGCGGCGGCGGGTGAAAAATTCATCGCAGATGCTGCGGAACTTTCGGTAGAGTTCTTGCTCTCGGCTCCCGGTGCGCCCTAAATTTTTCCATTCTTGCTGAATAGCCCGGACAGTCTCGGCATTTTGGTTTGAGCCCGCGTTTTCCAGGAGAGCGGTAATTTGCCGGATCATTTCTTCTTTTTTCTTGACGATGGTATCAAGTTTTGATTTGAGTTCGGTATCGATTTCCGCAAGGCGATCCAGGAATTTATCTGCGGTTTGACAGAAACGGTCCCAAACCGCTTCGACTTTATCTTTCGGTACCACGCCGATCGATTTCCATTCCGCTTCGATTTCTTCTACCGCTTTAACGGTTTCCGGATTTTTCGGATCCAAATCAAGAGCTTCCAAGCGGGCGCAAAGAGCTTCTTTTTTCTCTAAATTTTCGATGCGCGAAGAATCCATTTCATCGAAATGAGAACGTTTCTTTTCAAAGAACGAGTCGCAAGCCATACGGAAACGGTTCCAAATTTCTTTGGATAATACTTTCGGAACAGAACCGATGGCTTTCCATTCGTCTTGCAATTTCTTTAATTTTAACGCGGTTCCATTCCAATCGGCGCTGTCTTGCAAGGCTTCCGCCTGTTCGCAGAGGGCGGTTTTCTTGTCATAGTTTTTCTGCCGTTCGCCGTCTTCATGCTTTAAAAAATCCTTATACCCGTTATAGAATTTTTTGGTCGCTTCTTTGAAACGGTCCCAGAGCTGTTGATTTGCTTCTTTCGGAACAAAACCGACTTCTTTCCATTCCTTTTGGATTTCCTGAATTTTTTGGAATTTTTCTTTCCAACCGTCGGTAGTATCGTTTAAAATGGCTTCGGCAGCCGCTGTTAAACTTTCTTTTCGTTCCAAATTCTTTTGATGTTCCGCATTCTTTTCTTCAAGAATCGGTTCACAGTTTTTCATAATTTGCTCGTAAAGAGTCCGGAAACGTTCCCTGAATTCGGCAAAACGCGCCGGCGCTGTCGGGCCGATCGATTTCCATTGCTGAGCCAAATTTTTGAGTTTGGTAAGCATTTCTTCGCAGGGTTTTTCTTTCGAGAGCAAAGTCAGTTCTTCGAGAATCGCTTCTCGGTCTTTTTCATTGTGCCAGGATTCCCATTGCTGCATTTCCTGGAAACGGGAAGTCGCTTCGCGGTATTCTTTCCAAAGTTTTTGGAATTTGAATTTTTCTTCTCCGACGATATCTTTCCATTCATTGTAGGTATCCCGAAGCGTTTGAGCGATATTTTTGAAATCTTCGGATTCGTCAATAGACTTTACACGGTCAATTAAACCTTGCAATTGATCGACTTTTTGATCGAAAGCCTCTTTTGCGGTTTCGGAAAAGTGATTTAATTTATCGGTTAAAACCTTTTGAACATGGTGGTAACTTTCGATAATGGCGTTTTCCGTTTCTTCGATGGGAAGGTTTTCCCATGCTTTGGTTAACGCTTTTACCTGCTTTTCCCAAGTTTCCGAAACATCTACGCCGGTGAGCGCTTTCAGTTGTTCCAAAATTTCGGCGCGGGAAGCGTTGTGCCGGATCGCTTTTTCAAGCGCTTTGATTTTTTCTTGCTTTTGAGTGACAAAATGGGTAAAGCGGTCGCGGACCGATGCAAAGCGTTTTGCAAGATCGGTACCGGTTTCCGTGAGTTCTGCAGAGAGAATACGGATTTTCTCTTTAACGCGGTCTTCCGCTCCGTGAATCGTTTCACTGCTCAAAAGGGATTCCACTTCGGTAAGGAGCGCTGCAAGTTTTTCCCTTTGAAGTTCGATTTCCCTTTCTTTAAGGCGGTTTTCTTCCTGACGAAGGCGTTCCAATTCGCCTTTCTTTTTGAAATCTTCATATATGGATTCAAGTTCTTTCTGCGCAGGACCCATATCCATTTTTTGCGATTCGGCGAGCAGGAGTTCGAATTTCTTTTGATGGGCGAGGACGTCTTTACTTTCCAGTAAAGCCCGGGCTTGCTGTAACAGGGCTTCGCGTTTTTTGAAAAGAAGAATGGTGGCGCTTTCGCCCTGGTTTTTCGATTCTTTGATTTTCTTTAGACGTTCGGCCGCTTTTCCGCGCACCGTGTTATGACGCGATTTCTGAGAAATATCCTGCAAAAGATTTTCGCTGTTAATTTTTTCAACGGCAGCGAGTGCGACGTCTTCTTTGGAATCTTTAGTGGCCGCGTGAGCAAGTAAATTCTGTTTTCCCGTTTTTTGAACGAATGCAAGGCGAAGTTCCGAAGAAGGCATATTTTTCAGCAAATCTTCGCCGTGACGGCTATTGCAAACTTCTTCAAGCATTGCATATTCGGCGCTGGTAGCCGGAATACGGTGAGCTTTCAGCAAGGAGACGATTTCTTCGTGAAGTCTGGATTCGGCGAGGCGGCGAATATCGGGATCGGATTCGGAAAGAAAAATCTTTCGGAGGATATCAATACTGGTGAGCTTCTGAACAGCCGCACTGCGAACAGCAGGATCGGAATCGGAAGTTGCCGCTTTCTCAAAAATATCCTGATGTTCCGCGCTTAAATCAAGAATAGCACGAACACGCAGATCGGGATTTGAGTTTTGCCATTTCGGGCGAATCATATCAAGAAGGCTCATAAAATCTCCAAGGCAAAAACCATCTTCTATAGGTAGGAAGATGATCAAAAATATAATCTAATTAAACAATAGCGAAAAACTAGGGCAAAACGGCAAGAAAACGAGAAAAAAAGAGAATTTCTTTGAGTGGGATATGTATTTTTCAGCCTTCATGGGAAAAAAAATGCCGCAAACGATGATCCCCGAAGCGATTCATGCGATTCGTGCGGCAGAGAATTTCTCTCAATTTGCGGAAGTTTATATTCCGGGTTCCCGCTACGAGTTTACTTACGGAGTGAAGGATACTTCGGTGCGGCGGGGGAGCGTTGTGTGGGTGGCGCTCCAAAAGAGAAGCGTTCTCGCGCTTGTGGCGAAGGTACATACAAGTGAACCGGTTTTCAAAGTGAAAGAGGCCGTTGCGCATCCGTCCGGTTTTTGTTTTTCGGAACGTTATATGGAAACGCTCGAATGGGTGTCGCGTTATTATTTATCGCCTCCCGGAGTCACGCTTTCGGCTTTTTTCCCGGCGGATTTAAGAAAGTATTTGGATGTTCTTTACTCAGGACAAAGTAACGAAACGGCAAAGTCCGAAAAAACCGAACGGGAAAAGAAAGAGAGACCGCCTTTGACGAAGGCGCAAAGCGATGTTTTGGCTTCACTCGAAAGCAAACTGGAACAAAAAGGGTTTCGAGGCGTTTTGTTACACGGGGTGACGGGTTCGGGGAAAACGCGAATTTATCAGGAACTCGTGCAGCGCGCCTTGGCGCAGGGCTTGAAAATATTGATTCTCGTACCGGAAATCGGACTCACGCCGCAAATGAGGAAACGCTTTTCCGATTTTTTAAATGTACCGGTTCACGTAATGCACTCGGCGCTTTCCGTTAAAAAAAAGCGGGAATGCTGGCTTGCGTTAATGAAAGGAGATGTTCGGGTGGTGCTTGGAACGCGAAGCGCGATCCTTTTGCCTTTTGATTTCGACCTCGTGATTTTGGATGAAGAACACGATGCTTCTTACAAGCAGCATTCTCCGGCGCCGCGTTACCATAGCCGCGAACTAGCGTTTCATATTGCGCACCGCTACGGCGCTTTTGTACTGCTCGGCAGCGCCACGCCCTCGCTTGAAACTTATGAGAACGCCCGTTCCGGAAATTTGGGATATTCGGAACTCACGGAGCGGGCAACGCGCATGAAACTCCCCGAAGTCCGGATGATTGACATGCGGGAGGAACGCAAAAAGATTCCTTCGGGGCTTTTACTTTCGAGTAAACTCCGGGAAGCGCTGACTGATTGCATACAAAGAGGAAAGCAGGCGATTATCCTTTTTAACCGGAGAGGATTTTCCAAGCTTAGAGTTTGTACGGAATGCGGTAATACTTTATACTGCAGGCATTGCCATGTGCCGCTCGTGTTTCATAAACAGCACCGCGGTTTTTTATGCCATTACTGCGGTACTCTATACCCCAAAGAAATGCCTTGCGAGTGCGGGAGCCCCGAATATGAACTCCTGGGCGGCGCGATTGAAATGCTTGAAGAGGAAATTAAAGAATGGATCCCGGCGGCGCGCGTGGTGCGGATGGATAGAGATACCACGCAGAATATCGGGAGTGCGGAGAAAATTCTAAACGCGTTCCGGGCGGAAGAATACTCGGTTTTGCTCGGCACGCAAATGGTCGCCAAGGGGCATGATTTTCCGAAAGTGCAGTTGGTGGGTATTGTAGGCGCCGACACCGGCGCGGGCGTTCCCGATTTTCGCGGGAATGAACGTTTGTTTCAATTGTTGAGCCAAACCGCAGGGCGTGCAGGCCGCGCCGAAGAGGGCGGGGAAGTGTGGATTCAAACCGAGAATCCCGAAAATCCCGTGATGCGTTTCGCGCTTGCTCACGATTATAAAAATTTTGCCGCGGCAGAACTTGAGGAACGAAACTTTGCCGGCTACCCGCCGTTTTGCAAACTGTTGCGGATTGAGCTCGGGAGTTCCAAACAGGATTTGCTCGGGCCGGCAGCGGAAAATTTACGGACAAAGTTGAACGAAATTCCGGGAATTCGGGTGCTTGGGCCTGTGGAGGCGTTTATTCCGCGGGTTCAGAATGTGTATTGGGTGCAATTCCTCATAAAAGGAACGACTCTCACCGCTTTGCGCGCCGCCTTAAACTCTCTTTGGAAAGACCCCGAAAAATGGGGAATCCCGCCTGCGGTTGAAATCAAAGCGGACGTGGACCCTTGTTGATAGAAAGAATGGCGGGCCCTGCGCTTTGCGCAGGCCGGGCTGTATTGCTCTAAAGCGGGTTCCCCGCTAAGAGCAACGGAGCCGCGCGGATCTTCAGCGGAATAACCTCTCGCGTCTCCGCCCTTCGGGTCACGATCCCTGCCCGAAATTGGGTTCTTCAGGTATGAAATTCATGGGAAATGAGGGATATGGGATTTGATAATTCAAGAACTCAAGTATTCATCTTGTGCATTCATTAAGTTCGCGCAGTGAATGTCATCGCGAACGCGGGACGCGTGCGGTGATCCGGAGAGGAACAATACGGAGTCCGGATGGCCGCGGGCTCTGCTCTTGCCATGACAAATCCGGCATGAAAGACGCCGCCACTTGGTGGGAGAA
>JAISUZ010000029.1 GCA_031271785.1 Fibrobacter sp.
ACATTTCCATATTACTGCTTGAACTGCTTGGCGGATTAAATTTTAACGCAAGCTCCGGGTAAATGGCAATACGGCTATTCGTTTCCCGGCGGCGATTGGTATTGCTCCAGTCAAAAAGCGGGAGCGAATTATCTCCGTTAAATTCTTGAGGTTCCCATACAAAAGTTCCAAAGCGTTTATTAACCGGTAAATTGTAAACAAGTTCATTCACTTCTTTGTGTTTATCGGCATATTCTACCACGGCGATTTTAATATCATGCGTTTTTGAAATGGCAGAAAGAATGCGCCCCAACGAATCCAAATCGCCGTGCCAGCGCGGGTAATAAGAAAGTCCGATTACATCTATTTTACCTGCTGCGCCGGCCTCCACCCGGTTTAAATTGTTTTTTAAAGTGCTTAGCCAGGCATTCGGGTTTCGCTCGGAAATGGTGTGCATCATAATTAAAATTCCCGAATCGACATCTTTTACGCCGTTTATTCCGGCATTTACCAATGTGGCGAAATTTTGCGAATTATTTTTGCCGTCATCGTGAATCATGCCGCCCACCACCTCGTTGCCCACTTGCACCATATCGGGGAGCACGCCGTTCGCCTTAAATTTTTCCAAGCTCTCTTTGGTGTAAGAACGTACTTTGGCGGTAAGCTCTGCAAATGTGAATCCGTTCCAGGAAACCGGTTTGTATTGTTTGCCGGGGTCTGCCCAAGTGTCGCTATAATGAAAATCGAGCAAAAGTTTCATGCCGCTCGCTTTCACGCGCTTTGCCATTTTAATGGTAGAATCAAGCCCGCAATAACCTTGGGTGGAATAAGGCGAAGGGCACCAGTTACCATCACAGGTTTGATTCGGTATCGTGGCGGTGGGGTCCACAAACAAACGCAAGCGAATGTAATTAAATCCATGATCGTTCAGAATTTCGAGCATGTCTTTTACCTGACCATTATGCGCGTAACGCACTCCCTCGGCTTCGCGCTGCGGCACCCAGGAAATATCGGCGCCAAGCGCAAAAGGCTCATTTTGAGCAAAAGCGAAACCTATACCCAATAAAACCGCAAGCAACCGTTTTTTCATGGATTCCTCATTTTTAACACCCAATTCATTTAATATATCATTTTAAAGATTTAACGCGTCATTTTAACCTGAATTTTGTGGCAGGGATGCGACAGGAACTGCGGAGACGCGCGGGTGACTTGCCCGAAGAACAAATAAGCGCGGCTCCGTTCCGCTTAGCAGCTTTGCTGTTTAGCGGAATGCAAGCCCGGTCCCGGAACACAGTGGAGGGAACCACCCATAAAATATTATTGGGAATTATTTTCCATTTGTCATTTCGCGTGCATTTTATTATGAAATTCGCGGGTTTTTAGCCGGTCACCGCATCGGATTGTAGTTGTTCATCATCACCATCACTAGCGCCACGCAGAGCATAATCACTCCGCCCACAATGACTTGCTGTTTGTGATTGTAAATCCGTTTTTCGTATTGAATATTGTCCCCGACACGTTCCTGAAGCGTCGGCATATTGGCCGTAGTGTCCGGAGGGCCGTAAACTTCCCGTATTTCCTCTTCGGTCATGTTCAGCGTGTTCACATAAAGCGAATCGTTTCTTCTCATCGGTTCCGCCGCAGACACATCTGTTTGCCCGGAAATCAAAATTCCGAACAAAAGAACAAAAAGAACACGGCGCAAAGAAATCATTTAGAAGTGCCCTCTATTCTCCGGCAAAGCGGTCAAGTAACTGGTTCACAAGCGGCGGGTTTGCTTTTCCGCCGGATTTTTTCATGACTTGCCCGACAAAGAACCCTTTAAGCGCAGACTTGCCCGATTTGAACTCCTCGAACTGCGCGGCGTTCGCGGCAATCACGTCCCGCACAATCGCTTCAATGGCGGAAGTATCGGTAATTTGAATCAGACCTTTTTCTTCCACAATTTTCTTCGGGTCTTTTCCGGTAGCAAACATCTCGGCAAAAACCTGCTTTCCGATTTTTCCGCTGATGGTGTTATCGTCAATCAGGTTCACGAGATCAGCGAGTTGTTCCGGCCGAATCTTCACCTGAGAAAGCCCGCCTTCGAGTTCCTTGACTTCGCGGAGGAGTTCCGAGATCACCCAGTTTGCAAGCATCTTCGGATTCCTGCAGTTTTTCGCGGCGGTATCGAACCACACGCTGACTTCCCGGTCGAGAGTGAGCACTTGGGCATCGTAAGGCGTAATGCCGTAACTTTCCACAAAACGTTCGCGGCGCGCATCCGGAAGTTCGGGGAGCGTGCGGCGGATTTCTTCCGCAAATTCCGGATCGGTCACAAGGCGCATCATGTCGGGTTCCGGGAAATATTTATAATCGTGAGCGTCTTCTTTACTGCGGATCACAATGGTTTTATTCGAGTTCGGGTCAAAGCGTTTGGTGCATTGCTCCACCTCTTTCCCGGCATCCAGCACGAGGCTCTGATAAAGCATTTCCGCCTTGAGCGCTTTTTCCAAATTGGAGAAACTGTTTAAGTTTTTGATTTCCGACCGCGTGCCGTAAGGAGCATCTTCGCTTGTCCGAAGCGAAATATTGCCGTCGCAGCGCATATTCCCGTTTTCCATATTCGCATTGGAAACTTCGGTGTATTCGAGAATCTGTTTGATTTTTTGAAGCGCGAGCACCGCTTCTTCCGGACTCCGAATATCGGGTTCGGTAACGATCTCACAGAGCGGCGTGCCGCAGCGGTTTGCATCGAACAAACTTTCCGAGGGCGAAGCATCGTGAATCAATTTTCCGGCGTCTTCTTCCATGTGAATCCGCGTGATACCAATGCGCTTTACCGCGCCGTCGGCAAGCGTAACCTCAATCCAGCCGTTTTTACAAATCGGATGATCATACACCGGAAGCCCGCCGGTTTGCGTAATCTGATACCCTTTCGGCAAATCCGGATAAAAATAATTTTTCCGCGTCCACATGGCGTTCAAATCAATATCGCAATGAAGAGCAAGCCCAAGGCGAATCGCATATTCCACCGCTTTTTTATTAGGAACAGGCATCGCGCCCGGCATACCGAGACACACCGGACAAACGTGCTTATTGGGGCTTGTATTCACTTCAATTTCACAACCGCAAAACATCTTGGTACGCGTAGCAAGCTGACAATGAATTTCAAGACCGATCACAGGAAAATACTTAGGCATTCTTAAACTCCGAATTTCCGAGAAAATATAACAAAATCCGAAACCCGGTCGCGCCCCGCGTAGATAAAGGGGGGAACGTCCCCCTCGCTTCAACCCCGCTTGATCGCGCGCCCAAATTCTTCTATTCTGTGATCCGGCTTCTTTCAGTCGCCGGGGCGCGCGGCGGTTTTTCCGCTACCCCCTGCAATCCATGTCCGCACAGTTTCCGCCCCAAAACGGGGGTCATCAACAATTGGGTTTTTCGCCATGCTGAACTCGTCAGCTTTGTTGGATCCCGGATCAAGTCCGGGCTGACGAGAAGTGGAATGCACTATATCTTTTACGATTTCAATAACTGAAATTTCTATTTATGCATCAATATTGATCGTGTTTGCATGTAAGACTTTTTAAGTGTGCATCGCAACTTTGTCCCAATTCCCTAAATTTCATACTTGAGGAACTTGAGTTGCATTTTACATTTTCAAGGCGTTTGTATATGCCTTTTCTTCGCGTGAGGCAGGCGGAGGGTGCGCGCGTTAGCGCGCAGTGCGCAGCACCGACCGGAGGGTAGCCCGGAGACACGCCGACCCGCGCTTCGCGCGGGGCACGCCCTTACTGTGAATTTCATATCCCCTGTTCCGTTTTTACTTTATTATTTTTACCGTATGCTATTTGTTCGTGTTTTTTTCTTTTGCCTCGCGCTCGCCGCTTCGCTTTCCGCTTCGTCCCCTACCGATATTGATTCGCTGTTCCGCGGCAAAGAATACAAACCGGTTTTGAATGATTCGCTGCGTTCGAAAGCGAATCTTTCCGCGTCCGTGAAATCTTCCGGGAAACAGAACGCTGCCGAAGACGGTATTTACACGCTTCAATTCGAGGCGCTCGCCGATTTCGATGCCGCACAGGCGCGGCGCGCTCAACTGACGTCCAGTACCGGTTACGCGATTCAAATGGTTTTCGATACGCCTTTCTATAAGCTCCGCGGCGGGAGTTTTTCTTCCAAACAAAAAGCCGAAGATAAAGTCCGGGAACTTTCCGTTTACAATATCAACGCTTTTGTCGTGAAGCTTAAATAAGCCCGAGAGCTTCTTTTATTTCGGAATCACTCATTGACGCGGGTAAGAGCGTTCTTTCTTCGGGGGAAAGATAAGCGAATTTCCGTTCTTCTTCCGGCAGTCCGGCGCGGTTGCGAAGTGGTACGGGTTTCGGAACCGGCGTGTAAAAGAAGTGCCCTGTCTGAATAAAAATTTTCTTTTGCAGTCCGAGGGCGATGGCTTCGTTCAGCGCCTGTTTTACCTTGGGACCCGGATTCCCTACATGATGTAAATCGAGTAAACGTTTCCGCAAGATATTTTCATGCAGGGGCGCTTCATGTTCGATGTAATGTTTCATTTCAAATACAAGCTGCTTTGCGGTGAGTTCCGGCAACGGTTTTTCGTACTCCGTGCCTTCGATCTTGAACCGTTCCACGTTATAGCGTTCGACTTTTAAGTCGAATTCTTTTTTCGTTCCGGTTTCATCCGGTTCGAGCGTCTGTTCCGGCGGCGGCGCAACGCTTTGCTCGATCGCAATGCTCGTGACCAAATGATCGCGTTCTTCGGCGGTGGAAAGGAACCATACCGGAGTCCATAAACGAATAACTTTCCAGCCGAGCCGCTGAAGGAGCTGCGGGCGGATGCAGGCGAGTTCGGCGACGGAATTTCTTAAATAAGAACCCATGCTGTCATCTTCGACCGCCACGAGAAAACGATGCGGGTTGTTGGCGTCACGGACCACGGCGCTTACGCAGGCATGCCGGTAACCCCAGTGAATTTCGGCATTCAGCGATTCGTCGGCAAGGGCCTGCATGACTTCGGTGATGAGAGGTGTCTGCGGAAGGCGGTCGGAGGCGGCATACAAAGGTTCCGGATTCTGAACGGAATGCAGCCACCGGCGATACGCTTGTATTCCGGAGTTTGAGGAGCTTTGGGTAAACGAGGCGGTTTCTTCGGTAAAGACCACAAGCTGCTGCAGCGCGTGAGTGGCGCAAACATTGACGAGCTTGGATCCGTTTTTCGGATTTGATACCGAGGGCGAAGCTTCTGCAAGCACAAACAAGACATCCCGAATGTCTTCAACGGCTTCTTCCGGTAGTTTGATGTAGAAATCGCGGAAAATATCTTTCGCCGCAAAGAAGTCACGGATGTCCGGATTTTCCTCAATTTTAGTTTCGAGCATGCCGAGAAGCGCCTGCCGCCGTTCTTCGCTGAAGACAATGACGCCGAGGCTTTGATGTTTCGAAACACCGGCGTGCGTGACGATGGCATTCAGGAGCAGACTCTGCGGCTGCGGAAATTCCTGAATTTTCATGCCCGTAAAAACTTTTTCGGAAGTTTGCGGGAGAGTTTTCAGTTTTTTCTGATAAAATTCTTCGTTTGCAAAATCAAAAAGCGCCGGGTGCCGGTATTCTTTGCAGAAAGTTAAATCGGCGCTTTCGCACCCTTGCCTCAAGGCATAATCAAAAATGTGATCCTGTTCGGATGAAGCGTTTTCTTTTTCAAAATCCACCGGCAGAGGGGCCGGATTCTGCGAGTCTCCGGCGAGGATAATATGAGAGGCCCGGTAACAAATCGGGAGCGCCTCCGGAACCGAAATACCGTCGGCATCGGTGAAAAGAATCAAATCGAAAATATTTTCCTGAAGCGGATATTCAAGACGCACTTCGTTATAGAATTTCCATTGAATGCTCTGCGGATTTTTCCCCAACTTTTCCTGAATCAGCTGATAATTGCAAAGGTTCAGCAGGTCGTAAAGCCGGCGGTATTCTTTCTCCGTTTTATTACAGATAACCGCTGTGAGTGAAAATAAATTCGGATAGTTTTTACAAATATCCTGAACCTGCAAAGAATACCAAAACCGTTTGTATGCCGTGCCGAGTTCCGTGCGCGAATTTTGAGATTGCAGCGCTTCTTTTAAGAGAGGTTTGAGTCCCATTTTTTGAAGCGCGACGGATTCTCTTTGAATTTCAATATAAAGTTCAATGAGATCGACGCCTTTTTTCCATTGCTGCAAATTGTAGAACAAGCTTTCAAAAGACTGTTCGTTAAAACGGTGATCGAATTTGAGGATCGTTTCGATTTGCGTCAGGTTTTCCGCAAGCTGCGAGCAAAGATCCTTTAGCGTTTTGCCTTCGGGGAGCGCCGCATCCAAAGCGGAATAGCTGGAAAGAATCGCGAGAACCGAATCGCCCGAAGGTTCGTCTTTAAGGCGTTTCCGGAACGGAAAGAACCAGCGCAGTTTGGAATGAAAGGAATTCCATTTTGTCTTTTCGTAGGCCCAGTCTTCGCCGCAAAGCCGGTGAGCGAGAATGGACATGGTTCTGAAAAGTTTCCGTTGTTCCTGCAAGAGAATTAAAGCGTCTATTTGCTTTAATAATTCCTCGTCGTCTTTGAACTTCGGCGGCGTTTTAAAAAGACCAAGCAAACGTTTTTTGGCTTCACGGTATTTTTCGGAAAAGACCTTAAACGTTTTATCGCTGTTCTCCTGAACTTCGGCGCGGTCGGGGTAAATATTCTCTTCGATGGCATCGTCGGTGAAAATTGCGGAACCCGTGCGGCGGTAAGCCGTCCAGGCTGTGCCCGCCGCCGGCAGCGCGAGAAAATCATCGGCATACACATCCCAGTCTTTGGAAAGCAAATCCCATTGATAAAAAGAAGGCGTATTTTTGGTAAAGTATTTACGCGCGGTTTCATCGACCCGGATTAAATCCCCGAGCGCGATTTCTTTGAAATAAGGATTCTCCTTGAGAATATCGACGACCGGTTCGAGAGCGGCAGCGCATTCGAGCGACTCATCGAGAAGCTTACCGAGTTCCGCTTTTTTATTCTCATTCCAAACCGGGATTTCAATTCCCTGAAAAAATTCCTGAGCGGCTTTGGAGCCTTCGTGATTCAAAAGTTCAATGAGCGTGCCGAGATGTTCCTGCGAAACTTCGTATTCTTCTCGGGATAATTTTTCGGAACCCTGGAATACGCTGTCGGCGATCTTTTGCTTTTTGGTTTGCGGTACTTCGGAAAGGATCCGCATGGACTGCCCGAAAGAGACTTTTCCGACGCTTGAGTTGCTGTTGAGCGTTTGGTAATAATTTTTAACGGAGTCATGAAGCCCGGAAAAATCTTTCAAAACCTGAACGCGGTTTTGAGGCACGCTGTAAGCAAACGAAGGCGGGTTCAACGCCGCCTGAAGCCGCCGCTGCGAAACGGTTTTCCCGGAAACCACAAGTACCTTTTTATCTTGCGCCACCGCTTCGCCGAGAATGTTCGCGAGCGTTTCGTATTTTGTAGAACCCACCGGCGCCTGAATGCAATAAAGCGAGCGGTTCCCGTAAAGAGAATCCATCATCGCAAGCGTCGAAGACGCGTCCGGCGTGTAAATGAAATGCCGTTCCGCCGGCCGGAAATAATCATCCACCGCTTTTTCTTCAAACGGCGACGACCGATGCTGAAAACCGTTATCATCCAGAAGTTCGGAAAATAACGCATGATCCGCGAAATTTTCCGTTTGGAGCAGACTGTCCAAATCCCTAAAGGAATACAACTGCGAAGTATTTAAAAAGCAAAGGCTGATTCCTTTTTGGCTGATTTTCCAATTCTCCTGCCCGGCAACCACATTTTCTAAAAGAGAAAAATATTTACGCACATCGAAAGTCTCGCCGCTCCGGGCATCGGATGTTTTCGGAAACTCCACCGCCCCTTCAAACTTTAAGCGCAGTAAAATATTTTCAATAATCGGAAGTTTGTTTGAAATTTTAAGAGACTTTGTTTCGGAAACCCATTCGAGCGGAACAAGCAGCGAAGGGGAAAGCCGCGGCGTACCCGGAGATTTCGGATCGAACCAAAGAACAAAACCGAGCACCAGATAAAGATTTTCGGTGTGATGTTTTTGAAGCGAATCTTCGAGAGCGGACTCAAAATTTTTGATTAGCGTCTCTTGCGCTTCCGCCGAAAAAGCAGCGGTGAGCGGCGCAAAAGAGGAAAGCGGCAATTCGCCCCCCTGCTGAAACCATTTTTCCAAAAAGACGGCTCCGTTTTCCGCGAGAAGCGGCGTTTGAAACGGAGCTTGCGTTTGGTAACTCAACAGGCGGCGGGAAAGCGCCGGAGAAAACGAATTATCACGAATTATTTTCAAATTTTTTAAACTGGACATCGAACTCATACAACCTTGAATATACTTTCAAAAGAAACTTTTTGAACATTGAAGAATGAGAGAAATCGCTTCTCTTAGAGAAATTACCGCCTTTTTATCCAAAAGTCCCGCCTCAAAACAAACGGAACCGAGAATTTCCTCGGGAGAAATCCCGGATTCCAGCTCGCCGCGGAGGCTAACCGCATGAAAACGCTTTGAAAGTTTTTCTCCGGAAGCGGAAAACAACAGCGGATGATGAAGATACCGGGGAGGCGTTTCCCGCCCTAAAAAGCGCATCAGCAAAATCTGACGGGCGGTAGAATCGCGCAAATCCTCACCACGAACCACGAGATCCACCTTCTCATCAATATCATCGACACACACCGCAAACTGATACGTCCACTGATTCAGACGGTCGCGAAGCGCAAAATCGCCGCACGGCTCCGAGGGATTTTCTTCAAAAGACCCGAGCCGCAAATCGTCCCAAACAATCCGGATCCCTTCTGGGATGCGGAAGCGAAAAGTAAGCCCGTCCGTTCCCGGGTCCGGAACCTCGCGATCCCGGCAAAACCCCGGATAGCGTTCTCCGGAAAGACTCTTCCGCGAACAGGAACACGGATAAACCAAACCTTCGTCTTGCAGAAATTCAAAATAGCGCCGGTAAAGCGCATCCCGTTCGCTCTGAATACTCGCGCGCTCCCACCGGAAACCGAAACGTATCAAATCTTCCCGGATCGCTGCAACGAACTCCGGCCGCGCCCGGCTTTGATCGTGATCCTCAATTCTCAACAGAACAGGAAGCCCAAAACGCTCCGCCATACCCCAAACCCAAAGCGCGGAAAGCAGATGCCCGCGATGCAAAAAACCGGTCGGACTCGGCGCAAATCGGGTGAAAGACGGCATGCGGCAAATATAATAAGTATCACCGCAGATTTGAAAAGTCTTACAAAACCCAGCGAACTAAACCGATGCGGTAATAAGTATCACCGCAGACAAAGAAAGTCTTTCATGCAAGCGCGGACTGAAATTATTAAGAGTTTGGATATGGGCGTGCCCCGCGCGAAGCGCGGGTCGGCGTGTCTCCGGGGTGCGCTACGCTCCCGTGCCTGCGGCACCGGCAAAGCCGCCCTCCGCCTGCCTCACGCACTTTCGCGCAGTTCCAGACAAAGTGGCGGCGCAGATGAAGAAACTCCGATTTTAATTTGAACATGACAATAACAATGGCAGGGGTCGAATATTTTCGACCCGGTTTACGCGTGAGGGATTGTGACCCGCAGGGCGGAGACGCGTGAGTAACTTACCCGAGATAACCGGTAAGCGCGGCTCCGTTTCGGGAGGCGCTTTAGCGCCCCCAAAATATAGCCCGACCCGGCGCGGTTTTCATGCAAGCGGTGTATGAACGCGCCGGGGCACGCCGGCTTTCCGTGAATTCCCGAAAAAACATCTTGTTTTGAAACGAAATGGTTTTATATTCAGGAGTAATGATTTTCGGAGGCTTCATGAAGTTTTTTTCCGCCGGCGCGTTTATTTTTCTCGCTTGCAGTTTCCTCTTTGCCGAAGATATGACGGCGGTCACGAGCGACGGCAGGTATGTTATTCTGAAAGATGACGGTCATTGGATGTTTTATCAGAATAATTCCAAAATTCGGGATGTCCGCCCCGCCGCAATTCCGGAAGATATGAAAGCGAACATTTATGCGAAATATGAGTCGGCCGGGAAATTAAGGGATTTCAAACGCCGGGTTTTGGAAACGAGCGGTTTCGATGAAGAGGCGATCCGCGATAGTTTGAGGAGCGTTCCGAAAGGCGGTATTATTTATTTTTGCATTCCGACGAGTCAGATTCGCAAAGGAATGGTGCGGCATTTGACTTATACCATTTGGGGCGACGGAAAGCAGCCGATTTTTTCAACGACGGTTCCGGACAGCAAAGCGGTGCCAAGCGACGATGCGGGCGTTTCCAATTTGCTTGCGGTTCCGGTTTATAAAAAACCGAAAAGCAATAAATTCAAAATGCTCGTGGAAGATAAAAGCGGGCGCGGTTCACTGGAATTCGAACTCCCGATTGAGGATTAGCATGCTTGATTTTTTGACTTTGAATACGCATCCCGAGCCGGACGCGAGTGTGATTTGGCTCCACGGTCTCGGCGCCGACGGGCATGATTTTGAAAGTATCGTTCCCGAGCTTCGGTTGCCGCCGGAATTCCGGATTCGTTTTATTTTCCCGAACGCGCCGGTGCGCCCTATCGGCGTGAACGGCAATTTTCCCATGCGCGGCTGGTATGATATTCGCTACTCCGATTTAAGAAAGGATCCCGATATTCAAGGAATCCGGGAAAGCGCGCGATTGATTGAAGAACTGATCCGGGAACAGGAGAAGAAAGGGATTTCGAGCACGCGGATTGTACTTGCCGGCTTTAGTCAAGGCGGAGCCATCGCTCTCGAACTCGGGCTTCGTTACCCTGAAAAACTCGGCGGGATCATTGCGCTTTCCACTTACAGCCCCACGGTTCCTGCTTTGAAACAGGAAGCGAGCGACGTGAACCGGAGTCTTCCTCTGTTTTGGGGACACGGTACTTTCGATCCGGTGGTGCCCATCGCTCTTGCGGAAGCTACGGAAAAAGAACTTTCCGCTCAAGGGTATTCCGTAAAATTTCACCGCTATGCAGGGATGCCGCACTCGGTTTGCATGGAGGAAATTCAGGACATTTCCGGTTTTCTTCAAAAGGTTCTCGCTTAAGGATACCTTTATTCATTTCCTATGAAATCGGCAATAGCACATCGTATTGATTCGGTTCATGCTTGCATGAAAGTTAGGGATAAGGGACACGGGACAAAGGACATGAAAGATTCGTATTCCATTTCCCACATCCCATTTCCCTATATTTCATTCCCGAAAAGCGGTATCACCAATACTTGCCATAAACGCAAAGCAATTTTTAGAGGTGCCCTTCATGCGATTTGCTGTGATTGATTTGGAAACTACCGGCGGATTGCCGGGGCGCGACCGGATTATTGAAATCGGTATTGTGGTGATTGAAAATAATGAGGAAGTGAAGCATTTTCAAACCTTTGTCGATCCCGAGCGGGATATTCCGGAGTTTGTCCGGAATCTGACGGGGATCACGGAAGCGCAGGTGCGGCGGGCGCCGTCGTTTTATCAAGTGGCGGATACGGTGGAAGAATTGCTTCACGGCGCCGTTTTTGTGGCGCACAACGCGGCGTTTGATTACCGGTTTTTGAAGTTCGAGCTGGAACGGCTCGGCAAAAGCCTGCACGCACCGCGGCTTTGTACGGTGAAGCTCGCACGGAAAATTTTCCCGGGGAAATCAAGTTACAGTTTACACAAATTAACCACCGCTTTGGATCTTTCCGATTTTAAGCACCACCGGGCGCTCGGCGATGCGCAGGCGGCGGCAGAGATATTAAAACTCGCGCTGGAGAAAGCCGGCGCCGAAAAAGTGACAAAGGAAATCACCGGTTATGTACGCCCCGAAATCATACCGAAACGCTGGGAACATGAAGAGTGGAACAATATTCCCGAGCGCGCCGGAATCCTTTACTTTCTCGGGAAAGAGGATCAGATATTATATGTTTGCGGCGCGCGGAATTTATATGCAAAAGTTTTGGAATCTTTGAAAAGCAAGAAAAAAGGCGCGCTCAAAAACGTACATCAGGGGCTTTATGACATCCGTTTTGAAGAAACCGGCACGGAACTGATTGCGCAACTGAAACTTGCGGTTTTACTGCACGAACACCGCCCGCCTTGCAATATTTCGAGCCTCGCACCTTCGGATAACGGCGCCCCCATTCCGGATATGGTACTGATTGGCGCGGGCCGCACTCCCCGGGAAAAATCCGCGGTAGTGGTGAAAAACAATCAGGTTCCCGGTTATTGTTTCCTGAGCGAACACTTTGACATCTCTTTGCCGCAGGTTTTGGAGAGCTTGCACCGTTTTCCGGCCGGGCTTTCCCTTACGGCCTATATTCGTCCGGCGCTCCAAAACAAGGCGTACCGCGCGATTTTCATTTAAGAGACTCCGCTGCTTGCCAAATTCGGCGAAGGTTTATTATATTTGTGCCGACTCGTGGTGAGTGTAGCTCAGTTGGTTAGAGTCCCAGATTGTGATTCTGGTTGTCGTCGGTTCGAGTCCGATCACTCACCCTAAAAGAACCCGTTTAAAAGCGGGTTCTTTTTGTTTCCGGCTACTTTCCGTATTTTTGGGGATGACTCCCGGCAGGGATCCCACACAAACAAAGTGATTAAGCAACAGCGCACTATTGGAAAGTTTTACATACCATAGCAATTAAATAAATGCGATAAGTGTTTATCAAATAGGGATCGGCGATGAACTTGTCATGACGAGGGCATAGCCTGCGGCCATCCGGACTCTGTATTGTTCTTCATTGGATTCTCGGATCAAGTCCGAGAATGACAAAGTATCTTGGATCGCCGCACGCGTTCCGCGTTCGCGATGACAAGAAGGGGTGTGGCTCGTGATGAATTTGCATGCAAACACGATCAATATTGATGCATAAACAGGGAATAGAACGATCCTATTGTTTAATGACACCGATTTTGATTTGAATGTAATAACAACGATGGCAGGAGTCGAATATTTTCGACC
>JAISUZ010000081.1 GCA_031271785.1 Fibrobacter sp.
TGCAAGATTGTATTGCAACAAAGATGAATTTTTAGCAGGCTTTACTGTTTAGAACCTTCTCAATTAAAGCGGTCAGGTTCAGTGTTTGAGATAAATTCCAGTCCGGACATTCGGTAAACCCTTGACGGAGCGCTTCCATTACGGCAATGGCTTCATACTGGTAACCGTTTCCTGTTTCTTTCGGGAGCGATATTTCGGAAACTTCCCTGCCCCGGTGCAAAGTCAGGCGCGTGGGCATGTGAAACATCCGATGAAGTACGAGTTTCCCTTCGGTACCGAACAAATGAGCTTCCGTGTCTAAATCCATCGCAAAGGAAGACGCCAAAGAAGCGAGCTTCCCCTGCGGAAAACTCATTTGTACGAGAGTGGTCATATCCACGCCGGTGGGCGCTTTCACCGAAACCGCATTTACCTTTTCCGGGTTCCCGAAAAGTTGCTGTGAGAGATACAAAGGATAAATCCCAATGTCATAAACGGATCCGCCGCCCTGTTCCGGAGAAAAAAGCCGGCTTTCCGCATGGAAAGCCGTGCGGAACCCGAAATCTGCTTGCAATAACAAAGGGTCTCCGATAGAACCTTTTTTTACCTCATTTAAGAACGCTTTGAGGCTCGGCAAAAATTCCGTCCAGAGCGCTTCCATTAAAAAAACATTTTTTTTGCGGGCGAGGGCGATCACGGATTCCGCTTCGGCGGCATTTAACGCAAACGGTTTTTCGCAAACTACCGCTTTGCCTGCAAGAATCGCCGTCTTTGTATCGGGCGCGTGACGGTGATTGGGAGAAGCGATGTAAATAATATCCACATCCGTATCGGCGCACATGGCTTCAAGAGAACCGAACGATTTTGAAGCGCCCACATTCCCGGCAAATAAACGCGCGCGTTCCGAATCGCGTGAAGCCACCGCCGCCAATTTTGCACCGGGCGCCGATTTTAAACCTTCGGCAAAAAGGCGCGCCATGTTTCCCGTTCCGAAAATGCCCCAGCGAAATTCCGTTTTTTTCATAGCGGCTCCTGCCCTGTTTTCATCCGTTTTTTAAACTTTTCCCGGATCAGAAGCAGGTCGTGTTCGTAAGGGTTTCGTTTAAAATCTTCAAAGGCCCAAGCGGTGGGTAAAAAATGCCCTTTCGCATAATTCAAAAGCATATCGAGCCAAATGCCGTTCCCGCCGTAAATTTTGAAAGGTCCGCGTTTGTAAGAGGGAAGCACTACTTTATCCAAATCCATATAACCGATGTCGATATTCACGCGGCGGTTTCCGCCGCGTGCGTAAAGCGTTTCCAGTTCGTTTGACTTTTTCTTTTCTTCGGCAATCGTTTCGGGAGAAATCCAGCGTTCAAAAGAGACCACCGCCCGGAATAACCCCTCGCCCATTTCCGGCGTGTAATACGGCGTGCGGTCAAACGGAAACCATTTTCCCCGGTGAAGAACCGGCGCGATTCTTTCTTCCAAAACCCGAACCCATTCCGAGTCCCAGGATGAACCTTCTTGCAAAACAAACGCAAGCAACTGTACTTTTTCGGAAAAATCTTTCGCGGCCGCCATATCGTACTTTACAGAGAGATAAGCCCCACTACGGAAAACCGCGGCATGGGATCTTTGAGAGGTCCGTTCAAAGGCCAGCTTAAACTGACATGGTTCACGAGCCCCGTCACGGATTTTGTCATGGAAAGGCGCACGCCGACTCCCGCGATGTAAAGTAAATCGCGCGGTTCAAAATGCGATATTTTGTCTTGAGTTTCTCCGGCGCGGCCGAAAACCACGAATACCGGCACAACGGTACCGATTTCGATATTGGGGAAAAACCGCTCCTCGAGTCCGAAAAGGAAACGCGCCTGCCCGGAATAGAGAGAAGACGGGAGCCCGTATAAACCCTCGCCTTCAAGCCCGCCTAAAGAAAGCTGCTCGCCGTAAGGCGCGCTTTTGTAAGTATCGATTGTCCCCGAAAGTACGGTTGAAAAAAAATCGTTGGAATGCCAAATGTATTCCCCGGTGATTTTTTCATAAATGCGGTGGCGCGTGTCTTCATTGAAATAGAAATAAGAACTTGTCTCCAATGTGAGGTGATGCTCTTTGGAACCGAGCGCAAGGTAAACGGAATAATCCAGCCGGAAATCGTTATTATCGGCTTGCAGCCACTCGGCGTTGCGGGAAAGACCCAACTTAAATGTGTAACCTTTGTCCACGTCTTCCGTCCATTTGGCATGCCTGAAATTCCGAAGACGGTCGTAACGAATCCGGGAAAGCGTGAGCGAAAGGCCGAAACGGGAATCCCGGTAAGAAGGAATCCAGTCGTTTAAATAATCTTCTTCGATTTGATAAACGTTTTCCTTATTCCGAAATGTCCTCAAGAGCACATCGGAATAGTCTTTTCCGAGTTGATGGAAATGATAACCCGCGCCGAAATACAGTTTAAAATCGGAAGTACCGAAAGAACGGCTTAAACGAAAGCTTGCGGAATCTTCCCGCATGCCGATGACTTTCATTACGGCGTTTGAATTTTTATTACCGTAAACAAAATCGGGGCCTTCCGCGGGTGCGCTGATTCGGCGGGCGCCGGGCGGGAGTTTTCCGCTCCAGTAATAAATTTCATCCTGTTCTTGCATGAGACCGTCCACCGTATAGGCCCACTGGTTTTTCATGCGGGTTAAATAAGGAAGATTCATTTGTATGAAACGCTGGTAACCGTCCGTATTCTCGCTGAAGAAGGCGAAAAGGTGATTATACCGGAAAAGGAAATGAGGGTTTTCATAGCGGACGGAAAACATGTCGCGGAATTCGTTATGCCCGTAATAAACGCCGAGAGTCTGCCCCATTCCTAAAAAATTATTCTCCTGAATCCCGATGCCGTAATACCATTCCTCTCCGGGGCGTTCGAGCGAAACCGGGAGCGTGAGCGTCCAGTTGTCGCTTGTGTAAACGCGCAGAATATTTTCCCCGTGCGCGCCTTTGACATACAGGATTTTCGCATCGGAAATGTAACTCTGGTCTCTTAGAAAACGCTCCGACTCAATGAGTTGGTACAAATTCACCGAATCGCCGCGATTGAATAAAAGCAGATCGCTGACCACGGACTGCCGCGTTTCAATATGGATCGAATTCATAATGGAATAGATGGTGCTATCCAAACGGGTGTAGAAACGGGAATCATCGAAAACATCCCCGATATAAAACTCCAAAGAGTCCACGCGGAAAACCGCGAGAGAATCGTCCGAGACACGGAAAGAATCCGTGAATCGAGCAAAACGCGATTCCTGCGCCACCGCAACATCTGCGAGAAAAAGCAGGAATGCAAACAAAAAAAACAAAGGTATCCGGCACAATTTCACGGAAGTGAATATACAAATTAGCGAGGCGGGCCCCTGCGGGTCGGGCTGTATTTTTGCGGCGCTGAAGCGCCTGCAAAAACGGAGCCGCGCGGAATGTTCTCAAGAATCGGAAATGAAAGTTTTGGGAATAGGCGACAGGGAATTGGGAATGGATGACTCGGGAACTTGAATCCTATTCCCATACTTTACATGCCCGAAGAACAAAGATTCCGCGCGTCTCCGCCCGTACGGGTCACCATCCCTGCCCGAAATCGGGTTTTTCAGGGAAACAGGACATGTAAGACTTCCTTAATCTGCGATGATACTTATTACCGCATCGGTTTAGTTCGCTAGGTTTTGTAAGACTTTCTTCGTCTGCGATGATACTTATTCCCTGTTTGCAATTCCCGAGGAATTCGGTAGCAATTTTTTACCCATGAGCGCGGGTCTCAATGCTCCGAGACAAATTTTCAGGCCGGAAGCCGCTCCACTTTGTCGCGGAGCGTTGGAATCGCGCGGGAGTGGCATTTTACATTTTTAAGGCGTTTGTATATGCCTTTTCTTCGCGTGAGGGATCGTGACCCGAAGGGCGGAGACTTTTCAAGGCTCCGTTGCACTCGGCGGGTTCCCCGCCTTAGTGCAATACAGCCCGGCCCGGCGCCTTATGGAGTGGATTCTGAAACAAGTTCAGGATGTTTCAGGATCAGGGTGACGGAGAGTGGTCGCGCCGGGGCACGCCAAATTCCAAATGCCGTTACGGTTGTATTCAAAATCGGTTTTGCGATAGAGCGATTCCGCGGCTTTCCGGAATTCGATTTCTTCGCCTTCGGAGAGTTCCAAACG
>JAISUZ010000093.1 GCA_031271785.1 Fibrobacter sp.
GAAAACGGGAATACTTTCTGATTTTCCCCGAAGAAGCGCTCAAAGCCCTCGAAGACGAAGAACTCTAAAACAAACGGGCGTGCCCCGGCGCGTTCATACGCCGTCGGCATGAAAACCGCACCGGGTCGGGCTGTATTTTCGCGGTGGCGCCACCTCGCGCAAGTTTTGCACACAGTTCAACATTTTGTTGCGCGGGAGCCACCTCCGAAAACGGAGCCGCGCGGCTCCGCCCTTCGGGTCACCATCCCTCACGCACTTTCGCGCCGTTCCAACGTTTCGGGACAAACTGGAGCGGCTTCCAGCCTAAAAATTTGTCCCGAAGCATTGAGAACCGCGGCAGGGGTCGAATATTTTCGACCCGGTTTTAGGCGGAAAAATCAGATTCTGTCACGGCGAGCCGAAGGCGCGGCAGTCCATTTTCCTGTTATGGCAAGAGCATACATCCGGATCTGATCTGTATTATTCCTTACCGGATCACCACGCCACTACGTGGCTCGTGAAGACAAAGATGCGTTCTGCGTTCGCGATGACGTTGCATGACCGCTCGCAGGGGGTAGCGGAAGACCTGCCGCGCGTCCCGGCGACGGGTGAAGCCGATAAAGGACGCGCGGACAAGCAGGGCTGAAGCGAGGGGGAGACTTCCCCCTCCTGTTATTCTATCGGCGGAAAGACCTTCATGATTTTGTAGGCGTATCCCTGTTCGGTGAGGAACCGTTGGCGGTTCATGGCGAATTGCTGTTCTTTGGTGTCGCCGGTGACGAGGGAATAAAAATAGGCGGGGCGGCCGTCGGTTTTGGGGCGGAGGACGCGGCCGAGGCGCTGCGCTTCTTCCTGGCGGCTGCCGAACGTGCCGGAGATTTGAATGAGGATGCTCGCGTCGGGCAGGTCAATGGCGAAATTCCCGACTTTCGAGACCATCAGGTGTTTGAGCGTACCGTTTCGGAATTCCGAATAAAGTAATTCGCGTTCCTTGTTCGGCGTCTTGCCGGTGATAAGCGGTATGCCGAGTTCCTTGGAGAGCGTTTCGAGCTGGTCGATATATTGCCCGATAATCAGTACGCGGTCGTCGGGTTCGGAATGGTGCGCCAAAATATCGCGGACGGTATTTGCTTTTTCGGGGTTCGTGCTGGAGATGGTGATTTTTTCGCGGTTTTCGGCGAGGGCGTATTTCATTTTGAGCGTGTCGTTCATGGGCACGCGGATTTCATGGCACATGGCTTGCGCGATCCAGCCTTGAGATTCCAATACGCGCCACGGGATGTCGTATTTTTTCGGACCGATAAGCGAGAAGACTTCGGTTTCTTTGCCGTCTTCGCGCACGAGGGTCGCTGTTAATCCGAGGCGGCGCGTGGCCTGCATTTCCGCGCTCATGCGGAACACCGGCGCCGGGAGCAAATGCACTTCATCGTAAATCATGAGCCCCCAGGAGTGGGCGCTGAATAAAGGGAAATTCGTGAAAACCTGTTTTTCTTCTTCGGTTTCCTCTTCGGTCGTTTTTTTGCGCTGCGTTAAAATCTGATACGTGGCGACCGTGACGTCGCCGATTTCCTTGACATCGCCGGAATATTCTTTAACCTGGTCTTCCGTGAGGGTCGTTTTGTCGAGGAGTTCGCGGATCCATTGTCTTGCCGCAGATACGTTCGGCGTGAGAATCAAAGTTCTCGTTTGCGTTAAGGCCATCGCCGCCATGCCGATCACGGTTTTGCCGGAACCGCAAGGGAGTACAATCACTCCGGAGCCGCCTTTCTCGGAACCCGCGGCATAAAAGACCTGCGCCGCTTCTTTTTGGTAATCGCGAAGAGTAAACGGTTTTCCGCTGATGGTCGTTTTCCGGAGCGATACCGGGAGCGGGTCGCCTTTGACGTAACCCGCAAGATCCTGCACGGGGAACCCGGACTGCGTGAGCAGCATTTTCAAATGCCCGCGGCGCGCTTCGTCCACATAGGCTTTCAGTTCACCCTCGAATTTGAGGATAAAAGCAGGCACGCCTTTTAAGCGGCAGATTTCCGCAAAAAGCACCGGGTCGTCCGCTTCCAGAAAAAGGCCGCCGGCATCTTTGCACAAGCGTAGCATGCCATAGCGATCCATGTATTCTTCGATCTCGTTGGCGACCGTCGGCGGAATCGGGTATTTGCTGTGAGCTTCGAGGCGTTCCAAAACATCTTTCGCGGAAAGGCCTGTTGAGGCGGCGTTCCAGAGCGACAGGTGAGATATTTTGTAAGTGTGTAAGTGTTCGGGACTTTTTACGAGTTCCGTGAACGGCGCAATCGCATCGCGAGCGCTTTCATAAGACGGATTATGGATTTCCACAAGGATTTCCATATTGCTTTGGATGATAATGGCACCGTTTTGATTCATAAGTGCCGAATTTAGAAAAAAAACGGCTTCCGGAAACCCGAAAACCGTTAAAGAGCCACCCAGCAGACTTGAACTGCCGACCTGCTGATTACGAATCAGCTGCTCTACCAACTGAGCTAGGGTGGCTTGCTAAAAAGCGTCCGAAATTTAGTTTTGTTCGCCTGTTATTGTCAAGTGATTTCTCTCTATTCGAGTCTCTTGCGTGCAAATTCGTAGAGCCCGAGGGAAAGCGCCACCGAGGCGTTGTAAGAATGCGCTTCCGGCTTCATAGGGATCCGAAGCACGGCGTCGCATTGTTTACGTACAAACGGCGGCAGTCCCTGATCTTCTCCGCCGACGGCAATAATCGCCTGCTCCTTAAATTCAAAGTCGGTGAGCTTTACCGCATTCTCCGCATCGAGCCCGAGAATCTGGAAACCGCTCCGTTTGAGTTCTGCAATCGCTTCTTCCAAACTCGACGGGCGGCAAACGCGCAGTTTTTCGAGAGCGCCTGCCGAAGCGCGCGCGACCGATGGTGTCAGGCCGCACATTCCTTTTGCAGGCATCAGTAAAATATCCACGCCGAGAGCGAGGCTCGAACGAATGCACGCTCCTAAATTGCGCGGGTCTTCGATGTTTGTCACCACCGCCACGAGTTTCCGAATATTCTGCGGCGGCGCTTCCAAAAATTCCTGTTTCACCGCTTCCCAGGAAAGCACTTCCTTTTCATGACAGAGCGCCACGATTCCCTGATTCGGGCGGGCGTAACCGTCGAGAATGCGCGCATCCACCTGTTGAACATGAACGTTTGCTTTCTTCGCGAGTTTCTGGAGCGTATAAAGTTTCGGGTTTCCGGACTGAAGCAAAAACAGCACGCGGTGAACGCGGTTCGGTTCTTTGGTAAGCAATTCCTCGACTTCCCGAATACCGCCGACAGCGACTTGCGGTGCAGCGTCTGCATCGCCCATCGACAGGGAAACCGAATCCGACTTCGGTCGCGGAGTGCCGTAACGCGGGCGGTCCCGATTATCGCGCGGCGCACCGTACCGGCGCTCGCCGCGTTCTCCCGAACGGTTGTGATCCTCTCGTCTCGAATAGCCGGCTTCATTTTCGCGTTTCGGGTTCCACATAATCATTCCTTTATTTTTGAAAACACAATATAATTCATTCGAATATCGTGCGCTTGTAACGCGAGAGGCTCCTCGCTTATTTGCGAAGAGAACGCCACGCCGATTTTAACGGAATCCGGATGCAAAGCAAGAAAGCGGTCGTAATACCCTTTCCCTTTACCGTAACGCGCGCCGTCTATTGAAAATTTCCGGCCGGGAACCAGAAACACCGGAATTTCATTTTTCCAAACCGGGAGTTCCGCTTTGGGTTCCCAAATGCCGAAACGCCCGCGCGCCAAATCACTATCCAAATCGCGGACTTCATAAAACACCATCGTTTCGGCATCGAGTGTGCGCGGGAGCAGCAATTTATTCTGCCCGGCGAGCTCCTTCAAAAACGGGCGCAAATCGGGCTCGCCGGTTATCGGATAAAAGGCGGCGACTTTCGCCGCCTTCCGGATGTTCCCGTCTTCTTTTAGCTTTTGAATAACTTGCGCGGACTCTCGAAGCGCATCCCGGGAGGAATCGTGTATCATAATAATTGGTGCTGCGCCAAAATATCTTTCCAGACTTTCTTTTGCCAGTTCAGGAGCCCCGCCGCTTCGAAACGTTCCTCCCACGTTTTCCCGGGCATCGCAAGCGCCGTCAATTGATTCTTATTCGCGATCATGCTGGAATCGAGATTCAACTCCAAAGACTTCAAATCACGCCCGAAACGGATCGCCTCGATAAGATGCGGATCGGGATTCCCCACATGCTGTTTCGGCACGCGGAACGGTTCCGGATAAGCGGATTCCGGCTCGGCAAGCGCGCTTTCCACTTGGATTTTAAGCTTTTCGAGTTGCGCCTCCGTTAAATGACGCGGCACTTTAGGGAGTTTTTCCCAGCGAATCGCTCCCTTTTCCCGCCCGATCATCCGGACAACCGCAAGCATCAAACCCGGACTCAACACCTTGTAAGGCTGCTTATCGACAAGACTCGCCTCCGTTTCCCGCCAGTTCCAAATGCTCTTGAGAATCTGGAGTTCTTTCGGTGAAAAATAACTCGAACCCGTAATCCGCCACGGATCTTCTTTCAGCTTCGGCGGCTGTTTCGCCGTTTCGATCACCGCCTCGCAAGTCTCCGTCACCCAGTAAAACCGGCCGAGCTTCTGTAATTTCTCACCGAGAATCGCGCAAAGCTCATGCAGGAAAAACGTATCGTGCGCCGCATATTCGCACATGGCGGGCGGCAACGGACGGATCGTCCAATCCGCCTTTTGATTCTCTTTCTCAAGCGTCTCGCCGAAATACTTTTCCACAAGACCCGCAAGCCCCACTTTTTCTTCGTTCAGGAATTTCGCGGCAATCATCGTATCAAAGACACTCTTCGGAGTAAACCGGTAAGTCAGCCAAAGCATCCGTAAATCATAATCGGCGCCGTGCAGAATCAACGTCTGCATCGCTTTTGCGGCAAACAACCTCGAAAAATCCAAATCGGCAAACGGATCCACGAGAAAATGCGACTCCCCCACGGTAATTTGAATCAGGCAAAGACGCACCTGATAATGGTACATGGAATCGGCTTCGGTATCGAGCGCGGCCATATCGTAAAGGGAAAGCGTCTCCAGAAGCGCTTCAAAAGCCTCCGGCGTATCGACAAGCGTATAGTTCTCTTTTAAAGAATTCACAATGTGCCGAAAATTAGTAAAATGCTAAATTGTGAAAATGAAAAAAGTATCTCTCACGGGCATTAAACCCACCGGAACCCCTCACTTGGGAAATTATTTGGGAGCCATCAAACCCGCGCTCGAATTATCCGCCGCTTACGAAACCGTTTACTTCATTGCCGACTATCACGCGCTCACCACCGTGCATCAAGGCAGTGTAATGCGCGACAACATTCATAAAGTCGCCGCCACCTGGCTTGCCCTCGGCTTAAACCCCGAAGAAGGACTCTTTTACAAACAAAGCGATATTCCCGAAATCTTTGAACTCAACTGGGCGCTATCCTGCTTTACACCCAAAGGATTCATGAACCGCGCACACGCCTATAAAGACAAAGTCGCCAAAAATCAGGCGAGCGGCACGGACGACGACAGCGACGTGAACATGGGGCTTTATTGCTATCCGTGCTTAATGGACGCCGATATTTTAATGTTTCATGCCGATGTGGTGCCCGTCGGAAAAGACCAAAAACAACACGTTGAATTTGCCCGCGACATCGCCGTGCGCTTCAACAAACAATACGGCGAAGATATTTTAACCATTCCCGAGCCGCTCATTCAGGAAACCACGCATATTATCCCCGGGCTCGACGGCCGGAAAATGAGCAAATCTTACGACAACATCATCGACATATTCCTCGAACCCAAAGACCTCAAAAAGAAACTCGGAAAAATCGTCACCAACAGCCAAGGGATCGAAGAACCCAAAGACCCCGAAACGTGCAACATCTTTAAACTCTACCGCCTGTTCGCCACGCCGGAACAAACCGAAAACCTCGCCGCGCGTTACCGCGCGGGCGGCATGGGCTGGGGGCATGCCAAAGCGGAATTGCAAGACGTACTCGAAGCGCATTTGGGAAAAGCCCGCGACCGCTATTTCGACTACCTCGCCCACACCGAAAGGATCGACAAAATCCTCGCCGATGGGGCTGCCAAAGCCCGCGTCAAAGCCAAAGAAACCATGGACAAAATCCGCTCGGTCATCGGAGTCGCGTAACAGGGGCGTGCCCCGGCGCCGCCACCGTCATCACCAATAAAGAAACATCTACCCGCCGGGTCGGCGTATCTTCGGGCTGCCCTCCGGTCGGTGCTGCGCACTGCGCGCCGAAGGCGCGCACCCTCCGCCTGCCTCACGCAATGTTCGCACGGTTCCAACGCTTTTTGCGCATCAATATAGTTCGCTCCGGTATAAAAAGTATTCTCAATGTGCGCCGGGGCACGCCCATTCACTTCTGCAAAAAGCCGTTACCGAGTAAAAAAGAATTTTATACGCAAGATAATACGTATATTAGAAACCGGCGGCACCTCGCAAAAACGGTTCGCTCAAACACTTTTCAAAGATCAAAACTATGGCGCTAAAGAGAAAAACCCATCCGGAAATCAGATCCGCAGAAGAAGCCCTTGCTATCAAAAGCAAACAGCCTCTTGTGTTCATCAGTCACGACACGAAAGATGCGGAGATTGCCGAAGCTTTCAGCAAACTCTTGAGCAGCGTCAGCGCGGGCGTTTTAAAATCGTTTCGTTCCTCGGACAGAAAAGGGACGCAGGGAATCGAATACGGCGTTGAATGGTTCCCCGAAATCATGAAAAAACTGGATGAGGCTTCGGATGTCGTTTGTCTGCTTACGCATAACAGTATCGACAGACCCTGGATTCTCTATGAAGCCGGCGTTGCCCGGGGAAAACTTTGCACAACGGCTCTCGGAATCGCTATCGGAATTCCGTTAAACAAAGCGAACAACGGCCCCTTTGCGCAATTCCAAAACTGCGCCGACGATGAAGACAGTTTAACAAAGTTGGTTTTACAGCTCGTGAAGCGCATTCCAAACTCCGAACCCGATGAAGAAATTATCAAGGAACAAGTCCGGACATTTAGAGACAAACTTCCTAACTTACTCAAAAATCACCCTAAAACGGAAGATGAGAAAAACGAGATGATGGAAGCGGCTTCGATCGCAAAATTATTCGAAGAAGTCAAAATCATGTTTCAGGATTTGCCTTCGAGAATCGATAAAAGGCTCGACCACGAAACACCGGATATGAGGAGAAAACGCCGGTTCCACCCGAAAATGATGGATGAGTTGCTTCATATCTCCATGAAAATGGGCGATCAGCAGTATATTTCTTTCCTGATGATGATCTCATTGATCAAAGAAGATTTGCCGTGGCTCTATGAAATAGGAATGGAAACCTACCGGGCATTAAAATCGGCAAAAACGAAATCCGAAAAACAAAAGGCGGTTTCTCAATATCATCAAGCGCTGGATTTAATCGGGCACCCGTTTTTTGTAGAAATGTACGCCCGGTCGGAAGAGAGTTATTTGATTATGAAAGAAATGAAACACATGATGCTTAAATATTTTGATCTTTTATCTATGAATGAAAAGTGGTAGGG
>JAISUZ010000109.1 GCA_031271785.1 Fibrobacter sp.
ACCAATAAAACGCTTTATGACCCCAATAATTACTTTGCTTCGGATACAAGCCTCCGTAATTTATTTGACGGATACCGGTGGGTGCATAGCCCCAATTACGGTTTGGCCACTGCTTTTGAAGCGCAGCGTTTTATTATGAATAATAAAAGCGCGAACCCGCTCCTGTTTGCCGATGAGCTGGATACCAATATCCATTACCCTTCAAACTTTTCTTATCAGTTCTTTGGCCCTGCGGGCATTGATCCCTCCATTCGTTACATGCTTGTGGCGTGGAATAAAAATGATGCAGAGTTTATGATGCAAAGAGAAATCATGTCCGATTCTCCTGTGCCCGGTTATTATGGAGGCCAGAATAACTACACCCCTTATGTAACGGATATGGAATTTTATGTGGCCCCCATAGTAACTCCCAATGTTGCCGCCAAAACGTATGAAAAATTCACGGCGCCGTTCCCCGCCGATACCAATTGGATTCCCGGTACTATTCCGGAAATACCGTGGTGTCAAAGCGCCGGTATTCGCGAAGTGAACGGCTATGAAAAAACTTGTTATAAATACTATCGCGGCGCCTCCCGCTTGCGTTACGGCATTGGCGCATGGGTGGATTCCGATTGGGTGAATACTTTCACGAATTACAACGATGAATTGTTCAGTTATGATTTTAGACAAAACATAAAAAATCCTGTTTCCGGGATATGGGGAGGCGCTAATAACGACCCCTCCCGTTTCGAAGCCATACCGGAATTGGGTCGGGTGTGGAATGCGGCGGCTTCGGCTGTGGTATGGGATACCATTCAGGTGGCGGCAAGAGATTTTAGTAATGAAGGTTGGTTTATTTCGCCGCGCCGGCTTAACAAAAGATACGTAAACGATACCACCACCCTGTTTGCGATCCGGTCTCCCGATTTTACTCCCACCCTTGAACAATACGCGTCCAATTCCAATTGGGTAGTAAAATTTGATTCCGATTCTTCTATTACCAATGCCGGTGAACTCAAGGGCGCTAAAGATACCTTGGCGTATATTCGTTCTCAGGATACCACGAAACAAACCGATGCGCATGTTGTTTCCGGCGGCGTTGAGTTGATCACCCAAAAACGCATTTTCAGTCAAAACTCAAACCATGAAATGGTTCGGATTTTAGGTACGGATTCCGCCTGGTTAAGGAACATTCTGTTTACAGGCGCCGATTTACGCACCAGAGGCGATTCCGCACATTTGTATTTTGCGGCCGAACCTGATGTGGCGCGAACACAAATTACCGTGACCCGCACACATAATAACCCGGATAAGCGCGCCGAAGAAATGATTACCCTCCGCGGCCGTGTGCCGGGCGCCGGCACAAAGTACACATTATCTTATCTCAAAAACGGAAACCTCTTTAGCCTTGCGAGCGGAACTCAGGAAGATTCCGCAACCGCAGAGTTCCCGTACCCAATCGAATATCTGCAAAATGCAAATAAACTCCAGGGCAACACCAGTTATTTCCTTACTTTCGGCGGCGCCGGGAATGAAAATGTGTTCTTTAAACAATTGGATGTGCGGATGGGAACATCGCTCGATAACACGAAAGACACTTTGATACAATCCATGTACCGGAATGTTTCGGTGTTATTTCCGCCGGGAGCGTTTGAATCGCAAACCGATATAACGGTGCGCACCGCTTCGCTCGGCGATTACGGCGGTTACGAAACCTTTAGAGGTTTTGACCCCGTTGGCGTTGTTTTGGAAGTTTTGCCTCATCATCAGTTTCCGGATAGCGCCCAGCCGCAAGTTTCAATATGGCTTTCCAAAGAGGATATTCAAGGAAAAAATCCTCTCGATATAAAGGTTTACAAACCGGATACCACGCGCAATGAACTTGTTTTATTGAATCGGCAGGAACTCGGGTTCTACGATAAAGAGAAATCTCCCATTACCGGTTTTGACCAATGTACGGAAAGCGCGCCCTGTTTAAGCTCTCCGCCGGGTTTTGAATTTATCAAAGTCTCTGCAAGAACCTCCAGTTTCTCCATGTTCATGCTTATGGATTCAAGCGATGCCCGTAACGCCAATGCCAAGCTGCAGGAACCCGGAGTCGAATTTGCTTGTAGCGACACTCTCCGCAGAGATACCACGCTTTGGATGGGCACTTACAACGGTTATCTGCAATACCCTTACCCATGCAACAGCAAGGCAAGTTACCTGCTCCAGCTCCGCCACGGCAGTGAGGTCGTAAAAGAAACTCAGGGCTCTACCGCAGAAAATATTGTTTGGAACGTGCGCCGCGGAGAGATTACCGCCGCTCTCGATTCGTTCACTACCCGTTTAACGGTGTTTGACCCGAACGGCAGTTCAAGCCAAATGCCAGGTCCTTTTGTTCGCGCGGATTCTATCCCTCCGGAAATCAAAGAACCGTTTGAACTTTTTGTTTTGGATTCGGGCGCGAGCAAGCGTGTGGTTGTCGAAGCAAATGTCGGTGATGCCGGAAGCGGTGTTGCGATGGTGAATATCCATTACTATTTTGCCGGGCGTTTGGTAAAACTGGATGCCATTGCAAGCGATACCATTATCACCAGCGAATTGATTCTCGGCAAAGAGGAACAGGCCGATTGCATTGGCTGTAAAGTACAGGTGCAAATCACTGTGGAAGATGCCGGGCATAACTATGTAAAACGCACCGCTTACACGGAAAGCATTTATCCTTACCCGGCGTCGCTTGCACTTTGGTATCCGCTTTCGGAAGGTTCGGGTAACGTCACCCGGGAAATTCTCGGGAGCGGTATGGACTTAAGCCTGTTAAACGTTAAAAACCCCTGGAATTACGGAACATCGGTTTACTTTTTCAATGCAAGCGACCACGCCGGCTCTTCTACTCAGTGGAACAATACGGATTCTTCCGCACTAAGCGTAGAGTTTAGTTACCGCGCCGGGGTTACCCATACCGGTTTTGATTATGCCATTCTGAACTGGGACGGAACCGATCCGTGGAGTATTGGCGTTACCCGTGTAAATGAATTGTTCTTTGAATACGATAATAAAAGAACGATCTTTGCGAACTCTCTTGCCGCCTCCAATGTGAACGCCCATTATGTGTTTACCGTTGATAGCGATTCAAACCGGGTTTCTCTGTATCGCGACGGCAAACACCTGGAGACGAAGCCTTTGGAAACGGCAAATCCGGGTAAACGCTTTATCTGGAATCAGCGAGGGAAACCGCATCTTGGGCAAATATTCAATGTGCGCCCCGTAATGCCGGGAGCCATAGCAGCACTCCGGTTCTACCGCTCCGTTCTTGCCCAAGGCCAAGTAGAAGACCTCCACGAAGGTTTCCAAAATATTACGCAAGACGATTTTACCGTTGTTCGGGCCGTGGATATTTTAAACAGAGAAAACTTACTTGTGGATCAATCCTGTGAGTTGCCCGGCTTTGCGTTCCTGAAACAAAAAAATGCAAACGATAACGGAAGCATGACATGGAGCGTGAACCCCGGCAACAGAACTTACCAACTGTTTGTTTACTCCCGCGGTTACCCGGGTCAAAATGCCGGCGTAGAGGTTTATCTCAATGGTACTTCAAAAGGTATTTATCCGGTATCCGATAAAGGCGTTTTTGAGGCGAATAAACTGGCGGGGCTCCGTATTCCCGGCGGCGCTCAGTCTATTAAAATCCGCCCCGTCGGGCAAACGGAAGTCGCGGCGCTCGCTCTCGCCTCGAGCAGTAAAAGCATAGCGGCCTCGCAGGTGAAATGGAATGAAGGCCGCTGGAAAACCCCGGAGCCGGTGGTGAACGTGCAGATGGCTTACCAGAACTTTGCGGATAAATCGTGGGTTCGCCCGCAGTTTAAGTTCGCAAATACTTCCGGCGAGACCCTCCAAGGCGTTAAACTCCGTTACTATTACCGCGGCGAAGGGGCGGAGGTACTTGCAAAAACGTTCTACCCGGATGCTCCCATGAGTATTCATGCCGATGCCGGCGATGTGTATTACGCCGAGTTCACCCTCACCGAGGCGATCCCTCCTTACGGCGCGCCTTACTGGGCGAACGGGCCTCAAATGGGTTTGCATCGCACGGATTACCGCCCGTGGCACAGTGAAGACGATCCGAGTTTTGAGGCAAATGTCACAAACGGTATTTTTGCCGAAATGGATAAAGTGGCGCTCCTTGATGAAGAGGGTAACTTACTCAATAGCTGGAGTTGCTTTGAAGCGGGCGGCGGCGTAAAAGAGCCCGTGCTCCCCAAAGTGCGCGCTCTTGCCAAAGACACAAAAATCACTTCGGATCAATCGAGCCTGATTCATTTGGCGGTAGAAAATACCGGAACCGCAGCCATTCAGGGTTTTGAGAGCCGCTATTACTTCCGTATCGAAAACGGTGAAATACCGGCTTGGAATGTTTACTATAATCCGAACGCCCAGGCGCAACTCGTAAAAGAGGACGGCGATCTTTATTATGTATCGTTCATATACGAGAACACTATTTTAAACCCCGGTGAAATTACCGAAAACGGAACCGGTGTGAGCTTTGAATTGTATTACCCGGATTGGAACACAAACTGGAATACCGGTAACGATCCGTCTCATGCCGGCATTTCGGAAACACTTGCTCCGGTAACCGCCGTTGCCGTGCTTGACCTGTGGGGGAATCTCCTGTGGGGAAGTATTCCGGGTGTAAATGAAAACGGTAATACTCCGCCTCATTCCCCTGTCATCCCATCCGGGAAACTCCGCATAGATAGCGATGGCGTTATCGTTCAAATAGATGTGAACGCCGTTTATATCCTTGAAGCGGTGAATGCCGCCGGTATCCCGTTACAAACTTTGTTTAACGGATCGTTAAGCGAAGGGGAGCACTTTATTTCTACCGAAAATAAAACTCTTTCCGCCGGGAATTATCTGGTGCTCCGCCGCGGAAATACTATTATTTCCCGGGTATTGATACTATGACACCCAAAAGAGGAACCAATATGAAACTGAAACTCACCTTGCTCGCCATTACCCTCTTCCTTGCCGCTTGTACCCCCACGAATGAAAACCCATGGAATGCGGAAACCGTATGCCCCGAATCGGCGCGCGGTTCTTTTCAGGATGAACGTGACGATCAATGGTATAACTACACCACTATCGGCAATCAGGTATGGATGGCTGAAAATTTGAGTTATAGGGCAACCAATAGCTTATGCTATGATAATGACCCTGCCAACTGTGAAATTTACGGCAGAATGTACCAATTTTCAGATACCAGCGAATTTAAAACCATTTGCCCGCAAGGTTGGCATTTACCCACTCAAGCGGAATGGGATGAATTAACGGAAAGCATGGGAGGGGGGGAGAAAAAAGTAAGTGATAAATTAAGAACCAAAGAGGATTGGTGGAAAAGAGTATCAGGAACCAATGTATGTAATTTTACTGCATTGCCGGGAGGTACAACAGGTAAAATAGATGAATTTAATTTCATTAATACGTCCGCACACTGGTGGACTTCCACAAGAAGTGCGCGTGTAAAAGTTTATTCAGTAGCGGTATCAGGTTATTATGAAAGTACAGGCGGTATTGCTTCTCTCTGGTCTGCGAATTCCATCCGTTGTGTAAAAGACTAACTAACCTTTTAAAGGAACTATTTATGAAACATATTTTATTCGTTATACTTTTTATTTGTTCATCTTCTTTCGCACTTACGCTTAAAGAGGTTCAAAATGAGTTGAGCAAAAAAGCGTTCAGCCAAGATACGATCGAAATGAAAATCCGCACCACCGTGGATTTTGCGTTCGGCAAACAGGTTTCCGATATTCATTTGGTGCAAAAAGGTGCAAGTAAAATTTATATGGAAATGAAAAGCCCTTTGCTGAACCAAAAAACACTGGTATCGGCGGGCAAAATTAAAACCATTGATATGAATACCAGAGAAGAAAAGGTTCTGCCTTATAATGGAACCGAACTTAATTTAAGCCAATACCGGGCGCCTAATCTTTTGGAAAGCGGCGAATGGAAACAACCCGAAAAGGTTTCCGGAAACATGTACCTTATTCCGGGAAAAGAGGCGAACATTTACTATGATTCCAAATTAAAGCAAATCACCAAAGTGATCCAAACCGGAAATCCCGAGAGTAACACGGAAACCGACTTTACTTACGATGCCGTGACTAAGGATCTCAAAACCATAAAAACAACAGTGGACATTGGCGGAGTCATTACCAGTGTACTCGTAGAAATTCAAACCTTAAAATCCGCCAAGGACTTCCCGGATCGCTTTTTTGAGTTTTAGCGTTATCGGGATACTACCCCGTCATGCTGAATTTATTTTACACACCGATTAGTTCGCGCTTGCATATAATGTCATCGCGAACGCGGGGCGCGTGCGGCGATCCGGGGAGGAACAATACAGAATCCGGATGGCTGCTTGAGGGGGTAGCGAAAAACGGCGCGCAGAACCCGGCGACTGAAAGAAGCCGGTGAAGGTTCTGCGAAATTCGCCGGTTGAAGCGAGGGGGATACTTCCCCCTTTACTTAACTTAAGGAGTTGCCGGGACCGGTTTGATTTCCCAAAGCGCTTTGACGCTTGCGGCAATAATCAGGTTCTGCGGCGGCGCGTAAGGGTTTTCTTCGGTGGGGAAGTTGGTCCAGTGCTTTTCCGAGAATTGATAATATTGAGTGGGGCGGTACATGAGCGGGAGTACCGGAATTTCTTCCATAAAAATCCGGTTCAGTTCGCGGTAAGCCGCTTTGAGCGCAACGGAATCCGTCATGGACGGGATGCTTTCGAGAAGCAAATCCGCATTTTCGTTCCGGTAACGCCCCTGATTTGAGAAGGCGTCCTGGTTGAGAGGCGGGTTTCCGATGCTGTTCATTACCTGATCAAACCGGATCCAGGGGGTTGCGGCAGACAGGTCGGCGGTTTGGGTTTTCATGGATAAGTCGAAAGTGCCCAAGCGGAGATTCTTTTCCCAGGTGCCGTAATCGACAAAGCTTTCTTTGGCGGGAACTCCGATTTCGGCGAAAGAACCGATAACTACTTTGATGGCGTCTTCCCAGTCCGTCCAGCCTTGTGGGCATTCGATTTTCATTTCGCGGATTTTAACTCCGGCCGGGTCGAGTAACACGCCGGCGGAATCCCAGGTGTAACCCGCTTCCTGCAGAATGGTTTTTGCTTTGGCCGGGTCGTAACGGTAACCGTATTTTTCGGCATCTTCGGCGTCGAAGAACACGCTTTCATTCCCGAAAGGAAGTATAAAGCCCGCTTGCATGGCCGGCGTATAATTGGAGACGGCGCGCTCTTTGATCTTCTCGAAGTTTACCGCATGAGCAAGAGCGCGGCGGAAAGCGACGTTATCGAAGGGTGCGGTTTGCGTGGCGATAAACAGGGTGGGGATAGAACCCGGCAAGTGGTAAGGTTCGTTTTCGCTCCAGGCGCGGATGTTATCGCGTTTCTTTTCCCAAATGCGCGGCATGAAAATAGAGGATTCGTCCAGATTCCCGCGGGTCATGGCGCTGTTAAAATGGTTGTTGCCGGAGTAGAGAGAGTGAATAATGTAAACGGGCGCCGGGAGCCGGTTGTTATACTTTACTTTTCCCCAGTAATCGTCCCGCCGTTTTAAGATGATTCTTTCCGCCGAATACGATTCCAGATTGTAAGGCCCGGAAACTACCGGCGAGGCGTTGTTTTTGAATTCCAAAATTTTGGCGTAATCGTAAACGCCGTTTTGCTTGGCCGCTTCGGCGAGAGGTTCAAAAATGTGTTTTGGGAGAATAGAGGTTTCCGACAGCAAATTCAAAAGGAGAAGCGGGTTCCTGTTTTCTTTTTTCATGTGGAATACAATGGAATCGGCTTTGGCGATTTCGATTTTTTCGAGATAGGCCCAGCCGTTGTGGCGGGGGGTCGGGAAAATAGAATCCAAATGAAACGAATAGAATACGTCTTCGGCCGTGACGGGTTTTCCGTCGCTCCACTTGGCGCGGGTATCAAGTATTACGGAAATCGAAGAATCGTTTTGAGTGTAGCCGCTTGCAAGCATCGGTTCCGATTCGCCGCTCAGCATGTTGTAAGAAACGAGCGATTCGTACATGATGCGAATGTTTCCGTCGATCGGGAAGTTCGGGTCGCCGGTCAAAGGATTGAACGTGGTGGGTGATGCCCAGTCAAACCCGCCGATGTAAAGCGTTTGCGAACGCGGGTAAGGGTCTTGTTCGGACTCCGCTTGCTTTTCTTCATCACAAGCGCTCATGAGTAAAGACATGCTGCCTATCAAAATGATTTTTTTGAGAACGTCCATAAAGCCTCCAATGATCAACGTCAACAAAATCCTTTTAAAGATATATTTCGGAACGCCAAGAGGAAACTTAAAGGCGAACTTTATTTCCGATTTTCCGAAAGCGGGAAGGCGTAAAGCAGTTTTTTAGGGGATGCGGAGAATAAAGTCCGGTTTAGAATGAGCGGCGGACCGGAGCCGCCGGGTGTTTTGAACCGCTGTTTCACGGTTCCTTCGGGCAAAGCGATGCCGATAATTTCGTTTTTCTGGTCGATCCAAGCCATATTTTCATGGATGACCGGAGAAACAAAGATAGAGCCCTGCCCCTGATAGCTCCAGAGGTGATTGCCGGATTTGGTTTCATAGAGAGAAATGAGCTGCCCCGATTGCCCTGCGAGAAGGTAACTTTTCCCGGCGATGTTTAAGGTTTGGAGCGAGGCGATGCCTTGTTTCGTGTTGATTTCCGCTTGTTTTTCAAATTGAGGCGTGAGAATGCGGATTTGATTGTCGTTTAAAGTGATGACAAGCAAAGAATCCGCTTTTTGCAACCCCGCGACCGGAGTATGCAGCGGCGCGGTTTTTCGGAGAATTTGTCCGGAGTTTTCATCGAGCTGTAAAATTTCACCGTCGAGGCTTGCCACGCTTACCGTATTTTCATTTACCGTAAAGTGAAACGGCAGGGTGAAAATTTTGCGCGACCAGGCGAATTGCAATTTTTGTTTCAGGACTTTGATTAAAAAACCGTTCCACGTGGAAATGTAAACCGCTTGGTTGGTGGCGTGCATTTGAAAAGGTTTTCCGGGGAGTTCCAAAGATTCCGGCGGTAAATTTTCGCGCCCGAAATGGTAAAAATTGAGTTTGAAGCCCGAAGCGATTATGAACGATTGATCGCTGTAAAGCATTACGGGACTGTTTTCAAGTTTTCCGAGAGAGCGCACCCAACGCACGGTTCCGTTTTCCGGATTGATGTTTTGGATGGATTCGGTGGCGACATCCACGGTGTATAAGTTTTGAGAATCGCCGAAAAGGGAGGGGTAGAGCGTGCGCGGAGAGGTGTGAAGCACTTTCACGTAACGTGCTCCGATCACATGGCTGTAATGGTTGAGAATGGCGGGGGCGTGATCGGGGTCTTCGATGGAAAACCGGGCGACTTCCGACCAGGCGAGCTGCTGTTTTTCTTTCGGCGCGTCGCTTCGTTCCAGGGATACGGCGTGCAGAAACCAGGCGGTCGCATTGCCGGGTTCCAGGCGGAACAGCGAATCCAGAATGGTATCGACTTGGCTCCAGTGGTTGTGTTGCGAAAGCCGGGATGCTTCTTCGGCGAGAATTTGGGAAACGAGTGGTTTTTTCCCGTAGTACAAAGGATTGATGGCGGCAAGCGTGTTGTTTGCAAGCGGCAGGAATGTGGTTTCGGCGATATAAACCGGAGGCGCGGAAAGGCGCTGTCCGAAATGGAATTTCCAAAGAGGAGCGAGGAGCGTGTCAAATACCGTGAGGGTTCCTTCTTGAGTAAATACGCCGAGCATTCCTTGATGCATGGGGTGAATTTCTTCGCCGCCGGTGGAAATTTTGGAAAGTGTATTTCCGTTTTCCAAATCCAGTAACAGGAGATTGCCGGAAGATTCGAGAACGGCGAGGTGTTTTCCGAAAAAGGAAACGTCTTCGATGTTTCCGCCCGAGATATGCCAGGCAGCTCCCCAGTTCCGCAGAGGTTTGTAAAACCAAATGGAATTTGCGGTAGTGAGAATAATGCCTTCTTGCCGCACGAGTACGTTTTGAATGGGACCCACTTGTGAAATCACCGCGTTTTCCGAACCGTCATTGACTTGAATCAGGTGCAGCGCGTTATCGGGGCAGTTTAAAATGAGTTGATTGGTATGAGAGAAAACACCGGAGAGCAGGCAGTCTTTATAGCGGTTATTGACGGAATAGCGCACGCCCTCGGCGCTTGCGAAAAAAAGTTCCCGCTCGGTATTGACTACCGCCTGGTTCGGAGAGACAAGCAGAAATGAAGTGACTTGCGAATTTAAAGGATAGACGTTCCCTTTTTTTTGGGATTGGTGCGGCTGAAAATGCAAGGTAAAGTTATCGGGAAGGCTGAACCAAATTCCGGTAGAGGACACGGCGTGAACGATAGCGTTTTCCGGAATCAGCGCCGAAGGGCTGACCGTCCATTTCTGATTCTGGAACCGGAAGAGCTGTCCGTTTTCAAGGACAATGGCCGGCGGTTCTCCCGGAAAAACGCGGGTGACGGGAGAGGTTAACTTGTGGTAATTTTTGACGAGAGGTTCCGGAGACGAATCCAGCGCGGTGATTTTCCCGGCGAGGTAATAAGCGATTTTATCCGAAGTCGTGAGCGTGAGCGCTTCCCGGTAATAGAAAAGCGCGGAAGAGTGATTCCCCGAGAGTTCGAAAATTTTTCCGAGATTAAAGAATGCGGCTTCTTTATCTTCAATGTCGCCTTCAACGGAAACTTTTTCGAGAATCGCCTGCGCTTCGGCGTACTCGCCTTTCATTTCAAAGAGATACAGAGCTTCATCAATCAATGAGGCCATGCCCGCGGCGTGAATTCCCGAACTCAGCAAAAAAATGCCGAGAAGGAATTTCTCTTTAAGCATCGAATTTATAACCGGCTCCTCGAATGGAAAGAATGATTTTCGGATTGGTTTGATCGTCTTCGATTTTTTTTCTCAGATTGACGATGTGGTTGTCGATAGTGCGCGTAGAGGGCATGTTGTCCGGAGTGTACCCCCAAATATCCTGAAGAAGATCTTCACGGAGTACGACCTCGCCGCGGTGCTGCCAAAAGTATTTCAAAATTTGAAATTCCCGGGCAGACATTTCGATAGGCTCGCCGTTTTTGGTGGCTTCGTATTTTTTGAAATTCAAAGAAATATCGTGGAACGAAACTTCGTCGGGGAATGCGGTTACCGTTTCTTCTTCGGTATTTTTTTGCCCGGAACGCCTTAAGAAGGCCTTGACCCGCGCGAGAAGTTCCAGAATGGAAAACGGTTTGGTGACGTAGTCGTCGGCGCCCATTTCAAGCCCGGCCACCTTGCTTGTCTCTTCGGTTTTGGCCGTGAGCATAATGATGTAGCATTGCGGGTGCTTTTTCCGGATCACGCGGCAAACTTCAAACCCGCTTTTTTTCGGGATCATCAAATCCAGAATCACAAGATCCGGGAGGAACGAATCCGCTTTGGCGATCGCTTCTTCGCCGTCGGCGGCGGTTTCCACGATATAGTTTTCAAGTTCGAAATTATCTTGCAATCCGATGCGGATAATTTCTTCGTCTTCGACAATCAGAATTTTATTTTGCATGTTATTCCGCCTTTTTGAATCGAACGGTAAAATTGGAACCTTTTCCGGGACGGCTTTGGAGAGAAATCGACGCCCGGTGAGTATCGGCAACCCGTTTCACAATCGCGAGCCCCAGCCCGGAACCTTTGGTGCTTCGAGTCATTTCATCTCCAACGCGGTAGAAGTCATTAAATATATTTTTTTGTTCCGACACGGGAATTCCGATACCTGTGTCGATGACGGAAAAAATAATTTTATGCTCGTCTTCTTCAAGGATTATATCAATTTTGCCGGGAGGGTTGGTGTATTTAATCGCGTTTTCCACCAGGTTTTGCACCAGGCTGTAAATGGCCGTATAATCTCCGATAATAAAGCAATGCGGTTGGATTTTAATATTGAACGCAAGGTCTTTGCTTTTCATGAGTTCCTGAGTGGATTCCAAAAATTTTTCTACGCAAACCGCAAGGTCGAAACGTTCCCACCGGAACGCCGATTTTCCGTGTTCCATGCGGGTGTAGTTCAGAATCGCCGCAATCAAATTTTCAAGGCGCGTGGATTCTTTTCCGATGAGTTCGGAATATTCCTGAATTTTCTCCGTTTTCTGCACGCGCCCGCGCGCCATCATTTCGGCAAACATTTTAATGGAGGTGAGCGGTGTTTTAAGTTCGTGCGAAACGCTCGAAAGAAAGTTGGCTTTCATGGAAAGCAGTTTTTGTTCTTGCGTGAGCGCGCGGAATGCAAAGAAACTCCCGAGTAAAACGGTTATGAGAGAAAGCGCGGACAAACTGTAAAGGAGAAACATTTTGTAGCGCGTGGCGCGGAGCATTTCCGACGAATTTCTTTTGTAAAGCGTGAGAGTCCAATTCAAATCGAGCCCGAGCGTTTTTTGAACCGCCACGTCGGAGGATAAATCTTCGGGATATTTTCCGGAAATAAGAGAATCGGAAACATCGGTAATAACATAGGGAATATTTTTCCATCCTCTCACTACCGTCTGCACTTGTTTTAAAAGCCGCTTTTTATATTGCTCCGGTTCGATCATGCCGATCACGACTTGATCTCCGGAAAGCCAGGGGTAAGACATTCTGAAAAAATGATTGGCGCCGTCTTGCTTATAAAAGATACCGTCTTTGGGAGAGGCGTTATCTTGAATGAGGTGAGAAAAGAATATTTCATGGCGAATTAAAACATCGGCGTGGAAAAGCTGGCGGTTTAAATTTTCGCGGAGGTTCCAAAAGAGTTCTCTGGAATCGGCGGGTAAGTTTTCAAAGGAAAGAATAGTGTTAAAGGTTTTTTCAAAGAAAAAGCGTGCGGATTCGATGGTTTCAAATTCCTGAGAAGTTAAGAACCCTTTGAGAACGAAAAGCGTGTAATGTTCCGCTTCTTTCAGTTTCTTTTGCTTTACGAGAACTTCAAACCGCATGAGTTTGAGCGCGGGCAATAAGTTCGAGAGCAAATAACTTTGCGCATGAGGGAATGCTTCGAGGTCATCCAGGAGCTGAAAGACTTCATTGTAATTTTCTTCATGATAGCGTGTACGGACGAGCCCGAGAAGATTTTGAATTTGTTCTTCATCGGTGATGGACGGCATTTGTCCGCGGCGAATATTGCGGATGGTTTTGGCGGGCGGGGAATGAGGATTACTTTGTTCTTCCTGAAAAATCCGGACTTCCACCGGCGAGGCTTCCTGTGTGGAGAAATTGTTTTCCGGGTGAACTGTTCCGAGCGGGAGGCTCGGGTAAATCCGGTTTCCCTGATTAAACAGGAAAATAGCGCGAATGCCGTCCACATTTTTGATGGGAGTTGAGTTTTCGTTTTCTCTCAGATCGGGCGGTTGTTCGTAAAGCGTTTGAGATACCGCTTTGGTTTCCTGCAGAATTTTATTTTGCTCGCGGGTAATTGCGGTTTCGAGTTCGTTTTGAAAAGAAATGACATTCTCTTCAAAGTTCTTTTTTGCGAGGTAGAGTTCGTTTTGAATGCTTCGGAAACTGAGAACCGAAAGCACAACGGTCGGCAAAATAATAGCCCCGAAAAAAGTAGCGATCAATAGAGATTTACTGCGGCGCTCTCGCATGGCGGCTTAAGGGAAAAAGTACAGTAATTTGGCGACAATTTCCGGATGAATCCACCCGGAAATCAGATCGCTTGCCGCCGGAAAATATAATAGAGCTAAAGAAATTCCCGAAAGGAGAATCATGAAAACAAGCGATGCGTTCAGCAAAGCGAGCCGGGAGAGAATCCTCATTGAACCCGATTTGCCACGTGCGTTACGGAAACGCGGTGGCCGATTTGAATGCCCCGGCTTGCGGAATAAATTTCACGAATTAAAACCGTTGAGTTTGTCGAATCCGCGTGAGTGATGATACCCCGCCCGAGCAAACGGGGCGGAATGGAAGCATCGGAGCGGTCTTCTTCCCAAATGGCGACACCGTCGCCTGCGTTATACTTGTCGGAAATTCCTTTATCGACGAGAATGTAGGAGTAAGTGCCGATCACGAGCGATGGGTCCATGGCGTAACGGACGTAACCCATTTCATCGATAGTTGTTTCCTTCACGTTTTGGTAGCCGGAAACGTTGATGTATCTGATGTTATGTTTCTTTCTTGCTTTCGCGCTGTGGATACGGACGTCTTTGAATGCCTGAACGATGATTGCTCTGGAAAGCGTATCGCCGATGGCGGTAATTTGGGCGTAACCGGACGGAACGAGCAAAGCGTATTTTTCAAAACCGTAATTTTTCAAATGGTTGACTTCGATGGCTTTGGCGTCCCAGAGTTCAATGAGGTCGCCTTTCTTCAGGTTTTTGTCCGTTTGTTTGCCGATTCCGATCACTATTTCGCTTTCGGGGATGTAAATCAAGGGCTTGGTCGGTTCTCCGGAAGAAACGGAAAGCCAGTTGAAGGCGTCTTTTAATTCCCGGATCGTTTTAACCACGGGAGAATGGGATTGGTAGTAGGCGTTGAAAATTTTGGGAGCCGGACGTTGCTGGTAAAAGTAAGTGTCTTTTTTTGAAGACGTGTCTTTCTTGTTCTTGTCTTTATCGCGGAGGTTCCCGAGCATATTTTCAAAATCGGAATTACGGTCGCCGTCGCAGTTTACCGTGCCGCTTACGCCCTTGGGGAGGTTGGTATCGGCCGCTGTGGCAACACAGGGCTTTGAAGAACGCGGCGCTTGCTGCTGCATGGTATCGACCGCCATTTGCTCGCCCAGGTAAATGGAATCTCCCGGATAAATCCAATGAGGATCCTGAATGTGGCGGTTGTTTTCCCAAAGATCGGGCCAGGCAAAGGGATCGTTCAAGAATTCTGCGCTCAAGTCCCAAAGAGTATCACCCTTTTTTACGAAATAAGCACCCACCGACAATGCGACGATGGCCAGAAAAAACGTAAGGAGCTTCACAGGATTCATAGGCTTTTATCTTCCTAACACTATGTTATGTAATGAGTTATGTTAAATCTACCTTTAATTTACCCTTTTCGGGTACGTGAGGGGGATTTTTGTTGAATAAAATGCGGCGTCTCGAAGGGCGATGTCTTCAAATTTTTGCTCTTGGGCGCTTTTTTCGGCGTTTTCGGAGCCAGCGCGAGTTTTCCGCCTAAAATTCCGGCGCGGTCGGGCACGAAAATAAAGGCGGCTTCAAAGGCGGGTTTTCCGGGTTCAAAGTCGAGCGGGAGGTATTTGCGGAGCATGTAGTTTTCCCGGCGGAACCGTTTGATTTCTTGAACGGCATTTTTCAGGTTGGACGAAATAAATACAATACGCTCCGGACAGGATTTTGCAATGGCGGCAATGACTCCGTGCGGCAGAGTTTCGCCGGCAGGCGGGTTCAAGAGAATTGTCCACTTGCCGTCATTTTCTTTTTTGGAGAAAAATCCGGTGATCCATTCGGGGGAAAGTTTATCGGAATGAAAATGAAAACCCGAAGCATTCGAAGCGTTGTGCTTTGCGGAAAGTTTTGCCGGAAGCCGGTAATCGAGAGTATCCACACTTGCAAACGATTCGGAGAGGCTCGCCCCCCAATAGGAACTGCCGGCATGGACTTCAAGCAAACGGTCGTCGTTTGCGGGGTGAATGACTGATTTTAATTTCTGTGGAAATTCGATCCATGCCGCTTTACAGCGGGGAGTCCAATCCAAAATATGATAAACGAATCCGGTATTTGCAATGGGCAGGAATTCGCTGCCGAAGCCGATGCGTAAATCCATCCGCATTGCGGCGGGCGGGTTCGAGGGGTCGAACGGAAGAAACGGACGGCATTGCACCAAGTGGCAGCAAAGCACCTCCGGATGGTTGCGTTCCAAATAAGAAAGAAATGTTTTAAACGCGCGCGCGCTATCGGAGCTTCGCAGCACGAGCTGCATGACAATACCGAAACGGCCGTCTCCGGTGGAACGGATCCACATTTGGAGAAGCGCTTTTTTGAGCGTGGAAAGATGATCTTTGCGCAGCTGATCGTAAATCGCGTGAACGAGCGGAGGCGGCTGCATTCCTTTATAGGGCGGTTCGATCATGAGCATCCGGTGTTTGCCGCGGGTTTCGGAAATCAGGCGGAAATCCGCTTGCTCCGGAGCGGAAGCAACGGAGAACCAGGCGAGCGCTTTCCCGGGAATATGTTCTTCTTTCGCCCACCGGGCGAGATATTCTTTTTTCCCCTGAATTTCACTTGGGATTTCAAGAACCTGAGGAGTTTCTTTTTTAGGAACTTGTGAGAAGTTTGATTTTCTTTTTTGCATGGTTTAAGCCAGGAAACGAGGGAAACGCCAGGTGCATTCGTGAATCGGGAGCGGTTGGTTTTCTCTGAATTCGCCGCGGATTTGGAAAATATGCGGCCGCCCTTCCATGGGCGTGAGGGTGATTAAACTGTCGGCGCGGGCGGCGATTTGAGGGTATTCATCGGAATTTAACGCGGCGACAACCGCGCATCCGGTGAGACCGATGATCGAATCGAGCATTTGCATCATGAGTTGATGCGGCTCGCCGGCGGAGCGTGTGATTTTCGGGTGATAAAGCACCGAAGTCAGCGGGTCGATAATAATTAAGCGGTACGCGTGACCTTCGAGTTTCTGCGCGCCCTGAACGCGCTTGGCGATGAGCTGCGCGATTTCGAGCGGCGTGAGCATGGCGGTGTGGAGGTTCAAAAATCCGAGGCGCGGCGTGCTTGCTTTTAACCCCCGTTTTCCGGCAATGAGATGCAGGCGGTTGAGGAACGCGGCTTTGGTGCTGTCGAGGTTGATGTAGAGAACATCGTGCGCTGCCGTATCCAGACCGAGCCAGTTTTCTTCGTAACAAACCGAAAGCGCAAGGTCAATAAGCGCGTAGGATTTTCCCGATTTCCGCGGTGCGGACAACAGAAGAAATTCGCCGGCGTTCAACACATTTTCAATAACCGCCGCTTCTTTTTTGGGCGGGTGCTCGCTGTCGCTTGCGAGTTCGATAAGCGGTTTTCCGTCGAGGCTGTATTCCACCCAGTCTTGCCATTCGGTAAAACTTTTCGCGCCTTGCTTGAGAGAAATCAGGTATTGCTGCTTACCGTTGCGGAGAACGCCCGGCATGCGCGCCATGTAGTTCGGAGAACGGTTCGCGAGATCAATGCGGAACCCCTGGCTTTCGAGAGTGGAGAATAAAAAGTCCACGCGGTCGTCGTACTGTTCGCGGTCGCCGGCGTCAATGAGGATCCAGGCCTGTACGGAGTTTGCTCCGGTATTCACGAGAGCGGCGCACGGGAGGTTTAAGGCTTTGTAATAAGCGAGTTGCTTGGTGAGAGTCATTTTCGGACTTTCGACCACCGCATAACGGTAACGCCACCGTTCGTTGTCTTCTTCGTCTTCGCTGCCGCGGCTTGCGTTTACGGAAATGAGCGCGCCTTCCGCGCCGTCCAAACTTTTCATGACTTTCCGGATGGCGTCGGATTGGTCGGTAATCACGGAAACTTTTTCCGTGGAGATTTCGGAAGTATTGGAAACCTTAAAATCAATGTATTCGCCGGGGAGGAAAAGAGCTTCGAGAAGTTTCGATAAATCTTTGCGCCAGTCTTGAGTCGGCCATGGAATGGAAAGCGATTCCGGATCGATGCGGTGATTTTGAAGAAGTTCGAGAGATTTGGAATCGAGCCCAAGAGAAAGCAATTGATCGATGGAAAGCGCTGCCATGGAAGAAAATACGGCGGTGGAGTAATTCGCGGGCACCATGACTTGGGCGGCCGGGTTTACTTGCGCTGCCGCCGCTCCCGCCGAAGCCGCGACGGCTGCCGCTTGGGCTTCCTGCTGCTTTTGAATAGCGCGTTCGCGCTCTTGAGAACGCCGTTCCGAAGAAAACACACGCCGGACGATATTTTGAACCTGTTCGTCGTCGAGCCCTTCGTCTTTTGCTTTACCGCCGAGCTGGAAAACGGTTTCCATGTAAGTCCAGCCCTCTTTCTGAGCCGCTTCCGCGGCTTTAAAAAGAGCGTCTTTAATCTCTTTTTCGGAGTGAGAATCTTTAATAAACCGGTTAATAATGTGTTTTGGCGTTTCCATAGGCTTTAAATGTAAATAAAAGTAAAATGGGTGTTCCGTTCCGACTTATATTTATGGTACCATGAGTCTTGAGCCCAATAAAATCCCGTTTTGGTTCCGCTTTGAAAGAAGCGGCAATATGGACGAGTTTCAGGAAGCCTGCCGGAAACTGGAATTGGATCCTCTGATTATTGAAGATATGCTCAATGAGCAACACTTGCCCAAAGTGGAAATTTACGAGCATCTCGTTTTTTTAATCGCCCGGATTTTTCCGAATAAAGATAATCTTGCGGAATCTTCCATGGTTTGTCTGATTCTCGGAGAACGTTTTGTTCTTTCTTATGAACCGGGATTTGCTTTTTACAACTCTTTATTGAATCCGCAGAAAATTCCAGAGCGCGCCTCCAAAAATCCGGAATCGCTTTTCCTTTTACTGTTCGACTGGGTGGTGGATTCGTATTTGCCGCTATCGACTTGTCTCCGCCGGCAAGCGGATATGATGGAAGAAGAAGCCCTGGATCAACCCGAAAAAGATTTTTCAGTCCGGTTTCAGCAGCTTTACAAAATTATCGGGAACTGCCGCCGCGCCGTTTCGATTCTCCACGAAGACTTTATGAGACTCACTCCTTTCAACACGCCGTTGATTTCAAAATCGTCTCAGCATATTTTGAATGATATTCAGGATCACTTGCGCGGGTCGGTTCAAGCGCTTGAAACCAACGCCTCCCTTTTGATCAGTACCCGCGGACTTTATCAAGATGCGGTGCGCCAGCGTCAAAGCGAAATTATTCAGCATCTCACGTTTATCACGAGCATTTTTATACCGCTCTCTTTTGTCACGGGCGTTTTCGGAATGAACTTTGCGAACCTTCCGCTCCTCGAATCGCCTTACGGTTATCTTATTGTTCTGATTGTCATGGTTTTAATTGCGGTGTGGATGTGGGCTTTCTTTAAACGCCGCCTGAAAGAATAATTATCTTTGGCTTGAATTTAGTACAAGCGAGGATATAATGGCCGAAAAGTTTGTTTTTTATATGCACCGGATGACTAAAATTTATCCTCCGGGAAAAGAAGTATTAAAAGATATATCGCTCAGTTTTTATTACGGCGCTAAAATCGGAATCATCGGCACGAACGGTTCCGGAAAATCAACGCTCCTCCGCATTATGGCGGGGATCGACAAAGAGTTCCAAGGGGAAGCCTGGATTGAACCCGGGCGCACGGCGGGCTACCTGCCGCAGGAACCGCAGCTTGATCCGAATTTAACGGTAAAAGAAAACGTGATGCTCGCGGTTGCGAAAAAGCAAGCGGTGCTTGACCGTTTCAATGAAATATCCATGAAGTTCGCCGAAGAAATGAGCAGCGAAGAAATGGACAAACTCATGGAAGAACAGGGGAAACTCCAGGATCAAATCGACGCCGAAGACCTGTGGAGTCTCGAACGGAATATTGAAATTGCGATGGACGCGCTGCGTTGCCCTCCCGGCGACTCGAGTGTGGTAAACCTTTCCGGCGGCGAACGCCGCCGGGTCGCGCTCTGCCGCCTGCTTCTCGAAGCGCCGGACTTACTGCTTTTGGACGAACCCACGAACCATTTGGACGCCGAGTCGGTGGCGTGGCTCGAACGCCATTTGCGGGAATACAAAGGCTCTGTGGTGCTTGTGACTCACGACCGCTATTTCCTCGATAACGTCACCGGCTGGATACTCGAACTCGACCGCGGCCGCGGCATCCCGTGGCAGGGGAATTACGCCGAATGGCTCGATCAGAAACTCGACCGCCTGAAGAACGAAGAAAAAGGCGAATCCGACCGCCAGAAACGCCTTTCCCGGGAACAGGAATGGGTCAAGCAAAGCCCGAAAGCGCGGCAAGCGAAGAACAAAGCGCGATTAAAAGCATACGAAGACTTGCTCTTACAGGATCAGCGCGAACAAATTAAAACCGCACAAATTCATATCACAAACGGAAAACGCCTCGGCGACGTAGTGATCACCGCCGAGAATTTGCGCAAAGCCTTCGGTGAAAAACTGTTATTCGAAAACCTCTCCTTTGTACTCCCGCGCTCGGGAATTGTCGGTGTCATCGGCCCGAACGGTGCGGGGAAAACAACGCTCTTTAAGATCGTCATGGGTGAAGAAAAACCCGATGCCGGCACGCTCAAAATCGGCGAGACGGTAGAAATCATCTCCATGGAACAAGGGCGCGAAAGTCTCGACGACAGCAAAACCGTATGGGAAGCCATCACCGACGGGCGCGATGAAATCGTTATGGGAACGTTCAAAATGAACAGCCGCGCCTACTGCGGACTCTTCAACTTTACGGGCGCCGACCAGCAAAAGAAACTCTCCGTGCTTTCCGGCGGCGAACGCAACCGCGTACTCATGGCAAAAAATCTTCAAAAATCCGGCAACCTCCTGTTCCTCGACGAACCCACCAACGATCTCGACATCGAAACGTTACAGGCACTCGAACAGGCGATCCTCAAGTTCGCAGGCTGCGCGGTGATTATCTCGCATGACCGCTGGTTCTTAGACCGCATCGCCACGCATATCCTCGCGTTTGAAGGCAACTCCTCGGTGGTTTGGTTTGAAGGCAACTGGTCGGAATACGAAACCGACCGCAAAAAACGCCTCGGCGAAGACGCGGAAAACCCAAAACCGATACGCTACAAAACGCTCACACGCTGAGTTTTTTTACGGGCGTGCCCCGCGCGTTGCGCGGGTCGGGCTCTATTTTCAGGGCGCTAAAGCGTCTGCGAATAAGTATCGCCGCAGACTTGGAAGTCATATAAGACTTTACGAACTGAATTGATGCGGTAAAACAACGTCAATACGCTTGCGTTTTATATTGGAAGAATTTGAGTTACATTTTCACATGAGCGCGGTTTCAATGGTTTGCACATCTATTGAGTTCGCACTTGCATGTAAGACTTTTCAAATGTGTGCCGCTACCTGGTTTTTCAAAACCTTTAGGCTGGAAGCCGCTCCGGTTTGGAAACCAGGTGGCGGCGCACATTGAGAATCCTTTTTATGCCGGAGCGAACTGTATTGATGCGCAAAAAGTGTTGGAATTGCGCAAAAATACGTTAGGCAGGCGGAGGGTGCGCGCGAAGCGCGCAGTGCGCAGCACCGACCGGAGGGTAGCCCGGAGACACGCCGACCCGCAGGGGCACGCCCCTATTTTCGCTGTGCTCCGCTTTGGTGTAATCGGGAATGGCGGTGCGGTATGCAGGAGAGAAAAAACTAACTTTACCTTGTGAATATTTTTGATAATCTCAGTCAGGTGCTTCCTTCCGTTGAAAACCCAGCGCGTTATATGGGCGGAGAGGCAAATAGCGTTGTTAAAGACCCCGGAACGCTTCTCGCGCGGATGGCGTTTGTGTTTCCCGATTTGTATGAAATCGGGATGTCGAATAACGGGATGCGGATCCTTTACCATGTGGTGAACCGTGAGCCCGATTTGCTTTGCGAGGTGGCGTTTGCGCCGTGGGACGATATGGCGCGGCTGATGAAAGAGTATGAGATTCCGCTTTATACGCATGCGACCTATTCTCCGGTGAAAGATTTTGAGGTGGTGGGCATTACGCTTCAGACCGAGCTTAATTTTACGAACGTTCCTTATGTTTTGGAGCTGGCGCATATTTCTGCTTGGGCGCGGGAACGCCGGGAGAACGAGCCGTTTGTGATTGCCGGGGGGCCTGCGATGGCGAACCCGGAGCCGGTTGCGGATTTTTTTGACGCGATGATTATCGGCGACGGGGAGGAGGCTCTCCCGAAAGTGCTCCAGATGGTGGGCGAGGCGCGGAAAGCGGGGCTTTCCCGCGAAGCGATTAAGCGGAGGCTTTCCGGGTTGGACGGTATTTATGTGCCGTCTCTCGTGCCTTTTACCGCAGGAGAATTCGGGCAGCAGATCCCTGAAGAGCCGGCGAAAGGTTCTTATGAAAGTACAAACGGCGTGCGCCGTCTTTATGTGAAAACGTTAAAGCGCGAAGATTATCCGGTGAAAAACCTGATCGGTAATATGCAGCTGGTGCATAACCGTTACAGTGTGGAGGTGATGAGAGGATGCGCGCAGGGCTGCCGGTTTTGCCAGGCGGGTTTTTGGTACCGTCCGTGCCGCGAGCTCGATAGCGATGATATTTTGGATATCGCCAAAGAAGGTTTGAAAGCGACAGGCGAGCGGGAACTCGGGCTTTTGAGTTTATCGACAGCGGATTACAGCGCGGTGGAAGCCCTGACGGATTCTTTGATTGAAGATTCGTTTTTTGATACGGTGGATGTGTCGCTCCCGAGTATTCGCGTGAGCAGTTTCGGACAAACGCTCGCCGGGAAAATCGCCGCCTTGAAAGGCGGACGGAGCGCGACCTTCGCGCCGGAAACCGGTTCGGAGCGCATCCGGAAAATGATCAACAAGACGATCAGCGACGAGGATATGTACGCGGCGGCGGAACACGCGTTTTCAAGCGGTTTCAATAAGATTAAGTTGTATTCGATGATCGGATTCCCGACGGAGAATCTCGAAGATATGGAGGCGTTCTGTACGCTGATTGAGAAACTGGTGACGATCGGGAGAAAGCATCTACGCGGCGCGCAAATTACCGTGAGTATCGGGATTCTTATTCCGAAATCGTTTACGCCGCTTCAGTGGGCTCCGTTTATCGAGAAAGAAAAGGCGTTGGAACATATTCGTTTTGTGCGGGAACGATTTTTCCGGCACCCGAATGTGAAGATTCAATGGAGCGCGTGGGAAACTTCGCATTTGGAGGCGTTTTACAGCCGTGGCGACCGTTCGCTCGCGCCCATGATTTATGAGGCTTATCAGCGCGGGCTTATTTTTGAAAGCGATAACAAACGGATTTCTTACGAGGGCTGGCTCCGGCTTTGGGGAGATTTTTCCTATGATCCGTCTTGGGTTTACGCGGAACGAAGCGCCGAAACGGTGTTCCCGTGGGATTTTATTCATGCGGGCGTGAGCAAAGGGTATCTCCGGCGCGAATGGGATAAAATGTTTGATCCGGAGGCGAAACCGGTGCCGAACTGCAAATGGGGAGAATGTCAGGCTTGCGGGATTCCGGGGCTCGGGAAAGACGTGCGCCTTGCGAAACCGCCTGAAAAGTACAAGGCGGAGAGCCGTACGCCGGAAGAAATCAAAAATTTGGTCGCCTCTCGCCGGCCGGTTCAGGGCGAATCGTTTTTGTACAAAATCACTTTCCGGAAAACGGGAATGAGCCGGTTTTTACCGCACCAGAATATGCTGAGTTTTTTTGAACGCACATTCCTTTGTTCGGGAATTCCCGTGAAGTTCAGCGAAGGGTTCAGTCCGAAACCGCGGATTGTGAATATGGGCGCGTTGCCGCTTGGGATTGAGTCGCTTTGCGAGGTGATCAGTATCGAGCTTTTGCAGAAGCTCGATTTATCGGCGGAAGCTTTAACTGCGTTGCTTGGAAAACTGAACGCCTTTTTCCCGCAGGGAATGAGGATTGATCGGGTAGAACCGCTTCACCAAAAAATTTCCAAGAATTTTCCGAAATCGATGGTTTACACTTATGTTCCGGAAAAAATGCCGGATGGGCTTGAGGAAAAATTTAAGAGTAAAACGCTTCCGGCGGTGCTGAATCACCGCGGCGTTTCTATCAATTTGAATGAACATATTTTAGATTTGAAAGAAGAATCGGGCGCGCTTGCGATTCAAGTGAAATGCAATGATCAGGGTGCGACGGTGAGTCCTTTTAACTTGTATGCGGGCTTGATGGGGCTCGATAACGACCCGACCCGTTTGGATGAGGTTTCACGGCGTTTTTTGATTCGCAAAGTCGCGATGCTTTATTAGAGAGGTATTATGGAAAACCAGACAGAAAGAATTCCGGACTATTACAGCGAGGAGTTTGATATTCCCGAATCGGCCATTGATTATAATAATCATGTAAATAATGTGATTTATGTGCAGTGGATGCAGGATATTGCGATAAAGCATTCCGATTCCAAACATGCGGAAGTAGTGATGGATCGAATCGGCTGTACCTGGATGGTGCGAACCCACCATATTGAATACAGGTCGCAGGCGTTTTTCGGAGATCGTTTACGGGTGACCACCTGGGTCGCGGAATATTCCAAAGTCACCTGCAAGCGCTGCTGTAAATTCGAACGCGTTTCCGACGGCGCGTTGATTCTTTGTTCTGAAACCACTTGGGTTTTTGTAGATAAAAAAAGAGGCCGCCCGGCGGCGATTCCCGATGAAATAAAGGAATTATATACGGCGAAAGTGTAAATGCCGGTAAGAATTTTGGCGTGCCCGGCTCGCGATGCTCGCCGGCCGGGCTGTATTTTTGCGGTAACAGGTTACCTGCAAAAACGGAGCCGCGCTTACCGATTGCTTCGGGCAAGTAACTCGCGCGTCTCCGCCCTTCGGGTCACCATCCCTCACGCGTAAATCGGGTCGAAAATATTCAACCCCTGCCGACTTCATTGTAATGCTCAAATCAAAATCGGTATCATCAAACAATTGGATTTTTTCAGCATCAATGAAGTTGTACTTTCCTGTAAAGCTTTCCAGGTCTGCGCCGCCGCTTGGTGCGCCCCTGCATTTCATACCTAAAGAGAACCTCAATGCCATTTTTTACCCATGAGCGCGGTTTTCAATGCTTCGAGACAAATTTTTAGGCTGGAAGCCGCTCCGGTTTGTCGCGGAGCGTTGGAATCGCGCGAAGATACGTGAGGCAGGCGGAGGGTGCGCGCTTTGCGCGCAGTGCGCAGCACCGACCGGAGGGTAGCCCGGAGATACGCCGACCCGGCGCGGCGGTTTTCATGCAGGCGGTGCAAGTGGCGCCGGGGCACGCACAAATTAAGAATATCAATACATCCAGCGAGCGTTGAAGCCCATGCCGATAGTGAAGCCGATGCGGGTGGGGCTTGCGACAGCGGGGATTACCGGGAGTTTGACGGGAGTCATTTTGCGGCCGCCGCGCCCGTTTTCGTTTTCTCCGATACGGTCGAGGCCGCGTGCGAGATTTAAGGAGATATCGAGCGGGACGTTGTAGAAAAGCGTGTTTGCCATGCGGAATTCGATTCCGACGCTTCTGTCCCAAAACCGGGTTTCTTTGAGTTTATCGAAAGGGATGCCGTGGTTGTTCCACGCGCTTCCGATTTGCGTATAAATGTCGATGAAGAAGTCGCGGGTGGCGAATATCCAAAAATGTTTTCGGAAGTCTTCGTAAATGGGAAACAGGTAATGCACTTCGGCTTTCGCGACTTTCATACCGCTGCGGTTGAAGTCTTCGTTTGTGATTAAGTAGGGGTAGCCTTCGAGGATCAGCGGGTGATAGAAAAAGTCGTCGAGGGCGGTGGTGTCGCGGCTCGACCATTTTAAAATGCCGTTCAGGCTGATTCCGGCGGCGAGGCGTGCGCCGGAGTGAATGGGGTTTTCGAGACTTCCGAAGAGAGCGCCGCCGATTTCGTGCAGTTGGTAAGTGCGGTAAACGGGTTTGACGATGCCGCTTGGCGTGACGGTGAAGCTTTCGGAGAAGGTGCCCGGGCGGTAAAGGTCGGAGAGGGCGTAACGGTAAGAGAGAATGAGTCCGTTGCCTTGCCCGGAGATGTTGCTCAGGTCTTCCGGAAAATCATTCAGAATGGAGAGTTCGAGCCCGGCGGAGAATTGTTTGTGGTAAGTCCATTGGAATTTGTCTTCAAAGAGGTTGAAATCCGCTGTGGAGTAATTTACGGAGGCGGCGAGGCTGTCGCCTTTTTTGAAGAGGCTGTAACCGGCGCTTCCGGAGACGTTATGCAGAGGCACGGCGTAACGCGTGGTACCCAGGGAATCTTCGTGGCTGCGCGGGTCTTCGTAGCGGATGGTGTCTTTCCCGACAATATTGCGGTGGCTGTAGGCGAGGCCGAGGGTGAGAGGCGTGCTGCGGTTTTCGATCCCGAAGAAAAAGTCGCGCGCCATGCGCGGATTGAGTCCGTCGCTTGTGATGTAATCAATACCGTTCCCGACTTCGAGCAGGAGGGCGATTTGAATAGAGTTGATGCCGAGCGCGTCTTTGAGGCTTACGGCGACACCTGCTTTCGGGATCGCTTTGCCGTCGGCGGCTACGTTAAAGTCGGGCGCGCGTTCTTCGACGCCGAATAAGGGAACTACCATGGGGATGGAGGGGATCGCTTTGTAATGGCGTTCGGTTCCTGAGAAACTGATGGAGGCTTTTTCGAGTTCGGCGGTTTGTTTTTCGGGGAGATTGCCGGCGAGTATCAGAGGCGCGTGTTTTGGAATTTGAATTACGGAGTCTCGTTTGGTGATGCTCGTGTCCGGTGTGCAGATCCATTGCGGAATGGAGTCTGCGGTTAAAGAATCTTGAATGAGCGTATCTGCCGGCGGTATGGTTTCCGCGCAGGCGGTAATGAGTGTGTCGGAAACGCTGAAAACGGAATCGCGCGTTTCGGCAGGGTTTACATAGTCTAAGCGGTAAAGGGAAAAGCCGTCGGCATCGTAACCGGTATAGAAAATCACGCCCGAATCGGCGGCGGGTGTGAAGGCGCCGCCGAGAACGTTGGTAAGCGCGCTGCTTTCGCCGGTAGCGAGATTTAAAGCATATAAGTTAAAAATTCCGTTTTGATTGCCGGAATAGACGATGGTGCTTGAATCAATCCAGTTCGGGTCGCGGGCATCAATGTTCCCGGGTGTGAGGATTTTCAGGTTTTTCCCATTGCGGTTAATTAACGCCACGCCGCGGGTTTGATCGTCAAAGAAACCGAAGACAATTTGGGAACCGTCCGGGCTGAATTTCGGGCTGTAAATGTTGTAGTAAACAAATTGGGGATCCGGAATGAAAATATCTTGAATTTCACCGGGAGAATCTTTGAAACTCTCCGGAATGTCGATTTGGCTTAAGACAAAGCGCGTGGAGTTTGATTCCCGCCGCGCGAAAATAATTTCATTTCGCTTGGGGCTGATTTCGGGGTAAACGGCGTCGGCAAACCGGGTGAGAACTTGTTTGTTCTCGTTGGTGTCGGCGAGGGCGATGTCAAAGTAGGCTTTCCCGTCGCGGTCGCGGTTTTGATAAGTCACATAAGCGAGAAGGGGGCCGCGTTCCGGAAATTCCCGGACGCTGATTCCCATGGAGAGCCAACTCTTTTCCGCTTTAAACCCGGATTCCGCGTAATCGTTGATGTTGATGGTTCCCTCGTAATCGAGAATCATCAGACTGTCGCCTGCATTTTCATCGCGCAGCGTATCGAGCGATTTCGGGAGTTTGAAAATCCCGCCGTCAAACCAGGGCCCGCCGAAATTGGAAACGCCGTAAACCGAATTTCCGGCAACCGCCGGAAAATCCTGATAGAACGCATCGGTCGTGATTTTTTCTCCGGCGACGAGCGCGCCGAGAGATTCCTTTTGCATTTCATAACGTACTTTCAGTTCTTTTTTCCAGGCTTCAAAAAGTTCGTCTTCGCCGCTATTCACGACTTGCCGGAGTGCGCCGTCTAGAGTCATGCGGTAAGGGCGCGAAAGCGAAGCCCAAATTTGAGGAATCACTTCATCACCGTATCTTTCGGAAAGGTAACGCACGAATGAAAAACCTTGTGTGTAGGTCCCGAGCTCGGCGAGAAGAGAATTATCGCTTGCCGCATGCATCCATTCGAGGTCGAGAATTTGATCGTTCAGGCTTGCGATGCGGAGAAGCATATCGCGGTGAGAATCCCAGGAATCGAAACCCATCCGCGCGCTTTCGTACTGAGCCGTGCCTTCGGCGAACCAGAGCGGGAGTAAAGTAAACGGAATAAAGGAAAGCAAATCCTGTGTGTTCCTTTCGTTGTAATAATCCAGGAAAGAAAATTGAAACCCGTAAAGGAACGGCGGTAATTTACTCGCGTTCGTAATGCTGATTAAATGAGCAAACTCGTGCGTAACGACATCGGAAACCCATGAATGACTGCTGCGGAGTTTGAAATCCCAATTGGTGAGCCACAAGTGCATATTGTTTTCGCTCGGGATCGCCTGCCCGTTGGAATAAAGCGCGTTGTGTAGCGAAATATGCGTTTTGCCCGAAAGACTCTTGCGGTAACGCATTGCGACCGAATCGTAAACCGCCTCGGTGTGCGCGGCGACAAGCTCCGCGTGGCTCGTGTATTCGGCCGGGTAATGAAAAATAAAATGCTCGGTGTCGGCAGACTTCCAGCGGACATGACTCTGATTACCGTAAATAGAAAAACTCGCTACGGAGGTCGCGGCAGCGAGTAAGAAAAATAAAAGTGCGGTTTTCTTCAAAATACGGAATCCTTCAAAAACAAGTTTAATATACAAAAACAGGAACGAAGACGGAATCGGATCAGGTCTTGTGGTCATTCACCGAAATGTTTGGATTTTGGAATGGATTTTGTGTCAGACAAGGCAAACTTTCGCAGGAATACCGGTGGTATTTCAAGAAAATTTAACGACGTACGGCACAACCAGGCGGCGGTGTACGCTTGAAACGTTTTGTATGCCGAATCCGTCATATAATGTCTTTATGAACCGCACGTCATTGCGAACGCGGAATGCATCCTTGCCATGACGTCTCCAAACGGGTCGAAAATATTCGACCCCTGCCGCCGTTGTTGTCATGTTTCAATTGTAAATCGAAATCCGGAATGACAAAACCGCGTTTTTGCGTGGTTTTAGAAGGGGTCGCGGCGCACGCAGTAGCCGCGAGGGGAAGGCTTTCCCCTCCTAAAAAGCAATAGATTCGGGAACCTTTCTCCCTTTTGGGTGCAGATGTTTCGGGAGCGGGAGACGGAAACCGAAGGCTAACTATATTTGGATTTATGAAAATTGTTTTTATGGGAACCCCCGGTTTTGCAGTGCATTTTTTAAGGCACCTTCAGGAGTCTTCTCACCGGGTTCTCGCGGTGGTGACTCAGCCGGACAGGCCTTCCGGCCGCGGCCGCGCGCTCGTGCCGCCTCCTGTGAAGTCGGCGGCTCTTGACCTCGGGCTTCCGGTTTTGCAACCCGAGTCGGTCAAGGATCCCGCTTTCGCGGAATCGCTGCGCGCTTTGGATGCGGATGTTTTTGTGGTGGTCGCGTTTTCGATTCTCCCTGCGGCGGTTTTGAAAACCTCGAAATACGGGGCGGTGAATATTCACGGAAGTCTTTTGCCGCGTTACCGGGGCGCGGCTCCCGTGCAATGGGCGATTGCAAACGGCGATCAAGAGAGCGGCGTTACCGTGTTTTTGCTGGATGAGAAAATGGATCACGGACCGATTCTTGAACAGAGAACGGTGGCGATTACGGAAGACGATACCACGGAAAGTTTGCTTGAAAAAATGGTGGCGCCCGGCTGTGCGGCGCTGGATGCGGCTCTTGCGACTTTGGAGTCCGGGAATCTTCGGTTGTCCGCACAGAATCACACACAAAGTTCCGGCGCTCCGAAATTGAAAAAAACGGACGGGTTGATTCGTTGGGAAAGTGCCGCCGCGGAAATTCATAACCGTATCCGGGCGTTTACGCCTTGGCCCGGCGGCTTTACCGCTTTTAACGGGAAAACGGTTTACCTTCGGAAAACAAGCGTTCGGGAAAATACCGGTTCTTTGAAGCCCGGTGAAATCCGGATTGACGGCAAGGATATGTTTGCGGGCACAGGCAACGGTTTGTTACAAATTATCGAAATTCAGGTGGAAGGAAAGCGTTCCATGCCGGTGGAAGAATTTTTGCGCGGCGTGCAGCAAAAGGAGAAACTTTGGTTCAAAAATCCGGATTGAATGAGAGGCTGAACGCTTTTGAAGCGATTCGGAAATGGCTGACGCAGGGCACGTTCTTTAAAAGTCAGGCGCTTTCGCCTTTTGCCATGGAACTTTCGCTCGGCGTTTGCCGCCATCATTTGTTTTTTCTTTACGCGTTGAAAAAAAACGTACGGAAAATGCCGGAACTCAAAACCCAGATTTTAATTGAGATGGGGTTTTACCAGTTATTTTATATGGACAGTGTGCCCGATTATGCCGCGCTTTCGGAAACAGTGAAAACGGCGCGGCTTGCAGAGGTGGGGGAGAATAATATTAAACTGATTACGGGCGTGCTGCGCGCGGTTCAGAAAAACGGATTTCCGGCATTGCCTCCTCAAAAAGTGGCGCGCATTTCTTTGCAGTATTCGGTTCCGGAATGGCTCGTGAGGCTGTGGCTCGATGAAGGCGGCGCGGAATATGCCGAAGCGCGGGCTCAAAAAACCGTTGAGAAGCCGGCGCAGTGGATTCGTGTGAACACGCGGAAGACAACGCTCGAGTCGGTTCGTAATGAGTTTCGGATTCAGGGGCGGGAATTCGGCGAGCGTTTTTTGGAAGTGCCGCCGGAAGTTAAAGTTTCAAGTTTATTGCAATCGCCGCTGTTTGCCGGCGGATTTTTTTCTTTTCAAAATCCGGCGTCGCTGGGGGTGGTTTCTTTGCTTTCCGTGGGTCCGGGAATGCGGGTCTGGGACGCCTGTGCCGCGCCCGGCGGGAAAACGGCGCTCCTTGCGGAAATGGATTTTCCCTGCCGGATTCTCGCTTCGGATATTTCCGAAGCGAGAATAAAAAAGATGGACGATCTTTTTGCGCGGCTGCATTTGGACGGCATCGAAACCTGTATTTTGGATGTTTTGAATCATTCGTTCGATGCGGAGTTCGACCGCATTTTACTGGACGTGCCCTGTTCCAATTTGGGCGTGGTTTCGCGCCGCCCGGAGTCGCTTTACCGTTTGAGTTCGGACGATTTAAAAAGTTTATCGGAAATGCAGTACCGGATTCTTGCCGCGGCATCGAAGGCCTTAAAACCGGGAGGCGTTCTCGTTTATGCAACTTGCAGCCCGGAGCCGAAGGAAACGACTCAGGTCATTCGCCGGTTTTTGCGGGAAAATCCTCATTTTGAAACCGCGGGAAAACCCCTGAACTCCGAAACACCGGAACCCGGTTTCGATCAATTTTTCGCTCAAGCCTTGAAGAGAAACGCATGAAAAAAATATTCGGAATCCTTTTTTTATTCCCGCTTTGGGTCTCGGCGCAGGAAATAAACCTCGAAGAAAAAGCTTTTTCGAGCGTGCGCCTCGCGGGCGAAGCCGGGTTTATTTACCCGCTCGGCGATCTCCGGGACGCGATTGAAAATTCATATTACGGGCTTGCCGAATTCCGTTACCGTTATCGGGGTTCGTTCTGGGGATTTTTGCAGTTCGGTTATTCTTATGTGAGAACTCACGATTGGGTAGAATTCCCGGGCGTTCACCAGTTTAACGGCAGAGTCGGGCTGGATGTTTCTGCGGAATGGATTCGCCCGCTCCGTTTCGGCGGCGGTTTCAGCTGCGTTTGGCTCCGCGCCGACGGCACGGATAAAGAAGTTGAAAACACCGAACTTTCGAGTAACGAATCCGAATTCGGTTGGTTTGCCCGCGCCGATTTACCGATTTTGATTCTCGAAAATTATCAGGCGGGCGTGCGCCTTTACGGGGAACAAATCTGGTCTTTACCCGAAGCTTCCACTTCTATTTGGTTCGGCATTTATGTAGAAAGGAGGTTGTGGTAATGAAACCGTTTTTCTTAATGATTTTATTTGCCGTGTTTGCCTTTGCGGAAATTCCGGCGGAGATGGAAGGGATGGAAGCGGGTGTTCTCGGGAACGGAACGTATCTCACCACCGGCCCCACTTATACTTTTGACCGCCCTTCCCGTCAAGGCGGGATTCACAGTGCGAGCGAAGAATGGACTCCCGGAAAAACGCGCGACCGGATTCTTTTAAACCGGTTTGTACCGAATTCCTGGAATGTGCAGCCGGCGGGCGTTTGGCTTGCGACCGGAAACGAAGTCGGCGATTTAATGTATCAGTCGATCATCAATCAAGGTTACGGAGAAGGAAACCGAACGCCCATGATGGAAGTCGGTTTCAGAACGCCGAATTATAAAGGATTTTGGGTGACGGCGCGGTTTATTCAGGCGGATCATTTTTCCACAAGCACGCTCCGGTGGCGCGACGATTGGATCGGCGATTGGGATTACGCGCTGTTCGGCGAAAACCTTCCGTTTATGAGTTCCGCTTACGCGGGCATTGGGTACGACACCCCGTTTTCCAGCGCCTCTATTCTTGCGGGCACCGAATATTATTGGGTTTACGGAGAATCCGGCCGGTGGATTCCGGTGCATAACGAACCGCGGGTGGAATGGAATTTCAATGACCGCTTGCTTCATTTTTCGTACAACTGGGAAAAGCAACTCTACCAAAATAAAGCGGAAAATGAAAAGGGATGGCGGAGCGTGTGGAACACCACTCTTCGCTTAATGTGCGATCGCGATTGCGACGATCCCCTGCTCTTAGGCGTCGGTTTTCATTACCGCAGCGTCAAAGATTCCGGCACCACTTATTTCGGGCTTCGCGATAACCGGGTGATTTTTCCTTTTGCGGAATTTGTGATTCGCCCATTACAGCCGCTTGAGTTTTCCGGTTTCGCCGGATGGAATCAACATGATTGGATGGTGAAAGACAGCGTGGAACTTCGCTTTGAAGCCGGCGAGTTTGTCAGGAATAAGTTCGGAATAAAAAATCATTTGGGTTCCTCGCTTAACCCGATGGGTGAAGATTATGAGTTTTTCGGAGAGGACACGCTTCGTTTGTTCACCGATGGTTATATGCAGCTTCATCGTTTGTATTTGGATGTCGGGTATGTATCGCCGCGGCTTAAAATGGGAATTCATACGGCGGGTTGGATTGAGAAAGGCGCGGAAACTTTTGAACCGGATGCGTTTCATACGGTCTCTGCCGGCAGAGAAAAATACTCGCTTCGTACAGGGAATGTCTCGCGCATCGACTCTTGGATTCGCGGCTTCTCCGCAGAAGCCGATGTCAAATTATGGTATCGGGAAATGTTTTCTTTCGGCGGCCGGTTCGGATTTGAGCGTATCGACGGCGCCCGGAAACGCTTTGAAGTAGAGCCGGTGGAAAAATGGGTTCAGCTGGACGCCTCGTGGATTTTCAAAGGCGTATTTCACATAGATCATTCCTGGTTTTACCGGAGCGACGCCGCCTGGAATTTACGAACGGAAGAACCGTTTGTCGTGAAAGGCGGATGGTTTTGGAATATGAGTCTCTCGCAGCGATTCCCCGAATACAACCTCGCTTTAACCGGCACCATTTTACATGCCCTCACGGAAGACGACAAAATTCAAGTCCCCAACGGCGGTTACGACCGCACGCGATTCTTCTGCCGCATACAAAAGATGTTTTAGCGGGGGTACGTCCCCCTCGCTTCAACCCGGGTGACCGCGTTTTCTTACCCGGCTTCTTTCAGTCGCCGGAAAACGCGCCCGGTTTTCCGCTCCCCCCTGGTTCGATCTGGCATGTAACGTCATCACGAGCGATGCTCTCGCCATGACAGGAAAACGGACTGCCGCGCCTTCGGCTCGCAGTGACGGAAACCGGTTTTTTCATCCTAAAAACCGTGTCGAAAATATTCGACCCCTGCCGCCGTTATTGTCCTGTTTCAATTGTGAATCGAAATCCGAAATCACATTTCTATTTATGCATCAATATTGATCGTGTTTGCATGTAAGACTTTTTAAGTGTGCATCGCAACTTTGTCCCAATTCCCTAAATTTCATGTCGGAGGAAGTCGGTTTGCGTGAGGCAGGCGGAGGGTGCGCGCGAAGCGCACAGTGCGCAGCACCGACCGGAGGGCAGCCCGGAGACACGCCGACCCGGTGCATTGTAGCGGCGTACCCTGAAAATTGATTGGATCCTGAAACATCCTGAATTTATTTCAGGATCAGAGCGACAGTAGATGCGCCGGGGCACGCCCATCAAAAAAGAGACTTGACATCATTTTTTCAATAAGCTAACATTCCCATACATTTTTCATGCCCTGAAAAGCCGAAACATTTTGTTTCGAGAGAATCCCGTGAAATCCGGGAGCGGTCCCGCCGCTGTAAGGGAGGACGAAACCGGCAAAAACCAATGCGGAAACGCGTGAAGGAGCCGGCAGTAGATCGATCCCCGAGCCAGAAGAACTGTGAAAAACGAGAGGAACAATGCGAGTGACATTTATTTTGGCTGCCTTGGCAGTTTCTTTTGCGTTTGCTTCGGCGGACAGTGAACCTGATTCTGTTTTCAGAGATTTGGGTTCTTCGGATGTTCGGGCGCACACGCTTCAGAGTTTCCCTGATTTTTCCTTTTTTGAAATTCATTCCGAGGCCTGGGCCGGGAGAAACGTTGAGATTTCCGATATTCTCGCCGAAGTGGCCGGCGTGGAATCGTATAAACAGGGCGGGATGGGTGCGTTTCAGAGCGTTTCGATCCGCGGGATCGCCGCCAAGGGAATATTAATTTGTATTGACGGCGTGCCGCTTGAGAATGCGGGCGGCGGCGCAATGAATTTGAGTTATATCGACTTGAATCAAATCGAAAAAATCGAGATTTACAAGGGTTATATTCCGGCGCGTTTCGGCGGCAACGGAATGGGCGGCGCAATCAATTTCGTTTCCAAAAACTCCGTACAAACGAAAGGCGAGTTCGAGATCGGTTACGGGAATTTTAATACGCAAAAAATTTCCGGATTTTTTTCTGCTCCGCTCACGGACAGTCTCCGTTTTAACACTTCGCTTTCTTACCGCCGTTCCGATAATAATTTTCGGTTTTTTAACCGAAACGGAACGCCGTACAATACGGAAGACGATCGCTGGGAAGAGAGAAAGAATGCGGACTTCTCTCAAATTTCAGGAACACATTCTCTGGAGAAAATTTTTGCAAACTCAATCCTTTCGCGGTTCACGGTTTCTCATTCGGAGGAGGCCGGCGGTAACCCCGGCAGGGAAAGCAATCAAACGGTGGTCGCCGGGTTCAAAAGAAACTTTGTGCAAGGCATTTTATTCTCCGACTTTCCGCTTTTCCGCGCGCTGTCGCTTTCCGCTCAAGTTACGGCGCGCGCAGAGAAATCGAGTGCGCATTCTTATTACCCTCTGGATAAAATCGGTTACGCGCATCCCGGTTTTTTGGAATACGGCGTTTTCCAAACATCGCTTTACCCGGAAATCTCTTTGGATATTCATCCCGGCGTTTCGTGGAACGCTAACTTTTACTTCCGCGGGTTTCTGGATTATTTGGAGCCTCGCGACAGTCAAAAGATTACATCCAAATTAAAATGGGAATTGAAACGCACTTCCGGAGAAGCGGCGTTTGATTTTTCCAAAAAGTTTTCATCTTACTTTATTTGGAATGCGGATGTTTCCGCGAGATTCATCCGGGATCAATTTTACGGAGGAATTCTGCAAACACCCACGCAGCAAGATACGATTCCCGCTTCGAAAGAAACGAACTTTTTCCCGTCTGCACGCACCGCTGCCGTCACGGCTTTTGCAAAAAGCCTTCAGGGTTTTGCTTCCGTGGGTTATTACGAAAGAGCGCCGCAAGTGATGGAGCGTTACGGCGTTTATCAAAATGTGCTTCCGAACCCCGAACTCAAAGCGGAATCCGGATGGAATTATGAACTCGGACTGATGATCAAAACACCGTCGGAAAATCACTCCTTACAAATTTCCCTTTTTGAAACGCGTTTGAAAAACGGTATTGTCTGGTACACCGCCAATTCATTTTCAAAGCCGCTTAATTTATCGGAATCCAAAACGCAAGGCGTGGAACTGAATTTGCAAACAAAACCGTTTTCATTTTTGGAAGGCGGCATCCAAGGCTCGCTTCAAAACCCGAAGGATCTTTCGGCCGGTATTTACCGTCAAAAGCAACTCGCCGGCGAACCGCGTTATTCTTTTGCGGCAGAGACGCGCCTGTTTCTCCCCTTTCATTTGAGTTTTACCTGGAAAACGCATTACCGGAGTAAAGTTTTCAATGACCGCGCGAACAGACAAAGTATTCCGGCGGCATTCACCCATTTTTCTTCCCTTGCCTGGGAACTATTCCCCAAATCGAAAATGGAAGTTTCGGTGCAAAACATTTTAAATGAAACGCATCAAAATATTTACGCCGCCTATCCGCAGCCGGGAAGACAATTTTTCGCTTCTTTTAGCCAATGTTTTTAACCTCAACCTAAGGAGACCCATGAAAAAGAATCACTTACTCTTATTACTCGCGAGCCTTGCTTTTTTTGCTTGCAGTGAAACCACCTCCCCAGAAAAAGACGATGACGTTTTCGAACCCGGGAAAAGTCTCGTATTCACATTCCACTCCGATTATACTTCGGGGGAACTCCGTTGGTTTTCTCCGGATTCTCTTCGCTTGTCCGAAAGTTCTCTTGAATTTAATCAGGATTCGCGGCTCGGCGCCATCGATTCTCTGCTTTTTGTTTTAGAACGTTACGGAGCCGATAATCTCGTGTTGGTGAACCCGAAACTCTTGCCGGAAGCAAGCGCTGTAGTTTACCAGAAAGCCCTCGAAACCGGCGCCAACCCGAGCGACCTCGTGAAAATCAACTCCGAAACCGCATGGCTCGCCCAGGAAAATTCTTCCGATCTTCTCAAAATCAACATGGAAGACGGAAGCACGAACGCTACCGTGGACTTATCCGATTTCGCTTACGCCGGGGCACTTTCCCCGAACCTTGTGGACCTTGAAATTTCGGGCGACACGCTTTTCGCGCTGATTCAGCGGCTTGACGGTTACGACCCCGTGATTCCGGGAATGATTCTCCTTCTCTCCGCAAAAAACGGAAGCTTCCTGGATTCCATACCTTTACAGACAACAAATCCTTCCGCCATGGCGCTCCTCGACGGCAATATTTATGTAAGCACGCAAGGCGCGTATAACGCGGATTACGAACTGGAAGCCGATTCTCTCCGCGGTTTGGAACAAGTGAAGATCGCTGCAAAAACATCGGAACTATTTACCTCCGGAAAAGAACTCGGCGGCGGTGCACAAAGCCTAACCCTCGACCGTAAAAACAAAATCGCTTACACAAGCATTTACGCCGATTACTCGGGCAACAAAATCGTAAGCGTAAATCTCAAAAACGGAGAAGTTTCAAACGTTGAATCGGTCGGCGGTTCAAGCCCTATACTCTACGATGCGGAAAACGAAACGCTTTGGGTCGGCGACAATGCCTCTTCCGAAATTTTCGGACTCCGCGGAAAAACAAAACAAAGCGTGACAAGCTCCGAAATTCTCCCGCCTTACGGACTTGCGATCGTGAATTTTTAACTCGGAATCGGGAGTTCATTTATCATGGGCGGCTCCCTCCATTTCATTCCGGGACCGGGCTGGCATTTTGCTAAGCAGCAAGCTGCCAAGCAAAACGGAGCCGCACTGATCTGTTCTTCAGGCAAGTAAC
>JAISUZ010000040.1 GCA_031271785.1 Fibrobacter sp.
ATTGGGTTGTGCTTGTCCGGGATAAATTGATGATGACGGTGATGGCGCCGGGGCACGCCCTTTTCTTTTGAAAACTTCGCGGGTGTTACCCTTTGGCGGTGGGAGCTTGTCTCGCGCTCGGTTTTAAATCACCGTGTTTTTTGAATAGGTGGCGCACGAGGGTTTTGAAGGCGCGGAAGATGCGGTAGCGTTCGCGGGAATTGAAGAGCGCGAGTTTCATTTGGCTTGCCATGTAAGAGGGGCGTAAATAAAATTCGCGGCGGGCTTCGTCGCAGAAGTCCACCAGGTCCTGGCTGGATAAGTTCCCTCGCTGAATGGTGGTGCGGTGGAATCCGTCTTTGTCGAGCCACTGATTGTAATCTTTGGTTTTGAGCGCGCCGCTTTCGAGGGCTTCCCGGTAAGCTTCCGTTCCCGGATACGCCATGATCGGGTAGAACTGCGCTGTGTTCGGGTTTAGTTTTTTTGCGTATTCCAGCGTGTCGCGCATGGTTTTTTGCGTGTCGCCGGGGTTACCCACCATAAAGCAGCCGTGTACGAGAAGTCCGGCTTGCCGGGCATCGCGGGTGAAGGCGACGGCACGGTCGGTGTTCTTTACGCCTTTGTGAATTTTTTGAAGGACGTCGGCGCTTGCGCTTTCGAACCCGACGCAGAGTTCGCGGCAACCGGCTTTTTTCATGAGTTTTAATAAATCCGCCGGAACGTCGGCGCGGGCGTTGCCGCTCCAGGTGACTTTTAATTTCCGCGAGAGGATCAAGGCGCAAATGGCGCGCACATGCCCGTGATCGGCGGTGAATGTGTCGTCTTCAAAGAAAATTTCACCGAGGTCTTCGAAGTTTTTCAGAATATATTCCATTTCGTTTACGACATCTTCGGGAGAACGTTTGCGGAATACATGTCCGTTCAGCGTTTGCGGGACTACGCAATAACTGCAGCGGTGCGGGCATCCTCTTCCGGTGAGGATCACCACAATCGGGTTGAGGTTTGCGCCGTAGAAATAACGTTTGTAGCAGGAGTAAAGATGTTTGCGGTATGTTTTGCTGACCCAAGGAACGGCGTCCAGATTTTCAATCTTGGGCCCTTCGGGCTGAAAGTCGATTTCGCCTTTTTTGTTGCGGAAGGCGAGGCCGGCGATGTCTTTTATGTTTGCAATATCGCCGCGGAGATGCCGGACAAGGCTGCGCGCCGTATAATCCGCTTCGCCGATAATGCAATAATCGAGAGCGGGTTCGTTTTCGAGCGATTCCAGAGGTTCCGCCGAGGCGTGCGTTCCCATAATTGCTACGGGAACTTGAAAGACCGATTTTAATGTTTTGACCACCTGAAGGTCGTTTAAAATACTCGGCGTGCTGGTGCTCACAATCAAAAGTTCAGGCGAGAATTTATGAATTTCGGCGAGGGTCGCTTCCAAATTCAAATCCATGGCGGGGCTGTCGATCAATTGAATTTCATTGCCGTCCGCTTCTACAACGCCTGCGGCGTAACTGAGGAACATCGGCCAGTAAAGCGTGCTGGACTTTGTCACGCAGGGGCTCCGGGATTCCCGGCTAAACATGGCGTGAAAAGGAGGATTTAAAAAAGTAACTCGCATAAGAGCCCACAAAATACATTCTCTCGCACGGGGAAGCGAGAAAAAAAGAGGTAAAGAAATGATTTTTTGCTAAACTTACCCGGTTCGGCTATTTTGGAAAGGTTTTTTCGGTAAAATGAAAGAAAACTTAAACCCGGTTTTGTTTCTTTCTCATTTCGCTCCTGTGTGGGAGGAGTGCCGTTATGCTTTTTAACTCCATTACTTTTGCCGTTTTTCTACCGGTTGTATTTTTACTTTACTGGTTTGTTTTTCAGCGGAATCTGAGGCTGCAGAATTTATTTGTGGTGGCGGCTTCTTACGTTTTTTACGGTTGGTGGGATGTCCGGTTTTTGTGGCTGATCGCTTTCACTTCTTTTTGTTCCTGGGGGTGCGGACTTTTGATGCGCCGCGTTTCCGCTTCCGGCGCGAAAGTTTTGAATATCGTTAACCTGGTGCTGAATCTCGGTATTTTGGGAGTATTCAAGTATTATAATTTCTTTGTGGAAAGTTTTATTTCCGCATTTGCTTTGTTCGGTATTCATTTACAGCCGCATACGCTCCATCTTATTTTGCCGGTCGGTATTTCGTTTTACACGTTTCAGGCGCTCAGTTACTCAATCGATGTTTACAAACGAAAAATAGAACCGACCCGGGATATTATTTCCTTTTTTGCTTATATTGGGTTTTTTCCGCTGTTGGTGGCGGGCCCGATTGAACGGGCAACTCATCTTTTGCCGCAATTCTATAAAAAGCGCCTTTTCGATTATACACAAGCGGCCGACGGAATGCGTCAAATGCTTTGGGGTTTGTTCAAAAAAATTGTGATTGCCGATAATTGCGCGGCTTATGTGAATATGGTTTTTGCCGACCCATCGGGACAAAGCGGCTTTACTTTGTTTTTAGGGGCGGTATTTTTTGCGTTCCAGATTTACGGGGATTTTTCGGGATATTCCGATATTGCCATCGGGTGCGCCCGCTTGTTCGGTATTAGCGCCATGCGCAATTTTGCCTTTCCCTATTTCTCCCGCGATATTGCCGAGTTCTGGCGGAAGTGGCATATTTCACTTACGACTTGGTTTCGGGATTATGTGTATATCCCGCTTGGCGGCAGCCGTGTTTCCAAAGCGAAAGTGGTTCGCAATACTTTCGTGATTTTTCTCGTGAGCGGTTTTTGGCATGGGGCGAACTTGACGTTTATCGTTTGGGGCGCGTATCATGCTTTGTTGTTTCTGCCTTTGATTTTATTGCATCAAAACCGGAAATATTTGGACACGGTTGCCGCCGGGAAAATATTCCCCGGCGTCAGAGAGTTTTTTCAAATGGGACTCACTTTTTTACTGGTTGTGATCGGTTGGGTGTTTTTCCGTGCGGATAATATGGGGCAAGTGTTTGAGTATTTCAGAGGAATGGCGGATTTCGGCGATTTGTTGGGCGCCGGTATTTATGAGAAAAAATTAACGTTAAAATGTTCGATTTTTATTTTGGTGATGTTATTTACGGAATGGCTGCAGCGGGAAAAGCAACACGGGCTTGATTTGATTTTCATGAATCCGTGGTGCCGCCGATTGATTTATGCGATTCTTATCTTTTGTATGATATGGTTTATGGGTGAAAATGAACAATTTATTTATTTTCAATTTTAAGCAGCCATGAAGAAGTTTATCATTAAAACATTATTTTATCTGATTCCGTTTTTTGGCGTGTATGGTTATTATTGTTTTGCCGTCAAACCGAATGTCTCGGGGGATCTTGGTATTCTCGGACAAATTCCGTTCGGTAAAGATTATAATGAGAATTTGAAACGGAATTATTTAACGGAGAATTGGGTGGTTGATACTTTTGCGGTTTCCGGTAAAAAACCGGCGGCCAAAAAGCGGGTTAAGATTTTTACAATCGGAGATTCGTTCAGCCAGCAAGGGATTTTCGGTTATCAAAATTATTTGGCGCATATCCTCGGCGATACGGTGATCAATGTTAAAACGGAAGGTATCAATCGGCATATCCAAACGGCGGTTTCTCTGCTGAACAGCGGACTGCTTGACAGTACGATTTGCCGGATGGTTATTATACAGCAAGTGGATCGGGATGCCGTGATGGTATTAAATCAAATTGATTTTGAAAAACCGTATGAAGTTCCGGAAAAATCAAAACAAGCAAAAGATGCAAATAAAAACGGCGATCTGTACAATTTATGTTCTTGGATAAGATTGCAGTTTAATTATGAAAATCCTATTGTGAAACATGATTTGAAACAGGAATATTTTACGCACAGTTCCTTTTCACATGAATTATTTCACTATTATAAAGATTTATGGTTCGAAAAAACCATGCCAGCCGATACGGAAAAAGCCGGAGAAAATTTAATTCGATTGAATGAGAAATTTGCGGAAAAAGGTATTCAAATGGTATTCTTACTGGCTTCGGACAAATATGATGTTTACCGCCCGTTTATGACCGATGATTCTTTACCCATAGATACAACCACCTCATTTTTATCGAATATCCCCGGGGTTTTTGTTTTTGACACCAAAGGGTTGCTTCAGAAAATGGTGCAAAGCGGTGAAAAGGATGTGTATATGGTTAATGATTCGCACTGGTCATACAAAGGAAGCGAAGCCGTAGCCGGAGAATTGGCGTGTCCTGCGCATCGCGCAGGCCGGGCTGTATTGCACTAAGGCGAAAACCGCCAAGTGCAACGGAGCCTCGCGCGTTAAAATCCCACAGAAACTTCTCGCGAGTCTCCGCCCTGCGGGTCACCATCCCTCACGCACTCTTTCGGCGTGTAAGTCCAGCCGTGATCGCCGTGGTAAATCATGAGTTTACTCATGCCGCCGTCGATGGTGATATTTTGTCCGGAAATGAAGGAAGCTTCGGGGCTGCATAAATACAGAACCATATTCGCGATGTCTTCGGGTTTGCCGATGCGCCCTGCCGGGTGTTGGGCGTTGTCGGCAAGGCTCCAGTCGCTTGCGGTGTTGTCGATCCAGCCCGGGGAAACGGAATTCACGCGAACGTAGCCCGAAAGGCTTGCCGAGAGGGCGTGCGTGAGCGAGAGAATACCGCCTTTGGCGGCGGAATAGCTTTCCGTGCCCGCTTGAGACATGAAAGCCCGTGTGGAACAGATATTGACGATCGCGCCTTCCGGTGCAAAATTCGGGAGGAAAAGTTTCGTGAGAAAATAAGGAGCCGCTACGCCGACTTTTTGAACATAAAGGAAATCTTCAAAACTGCAATCGGAGAGAATGCCGCCCCGGCTCAGGCAGGCGTTGTTAATCAAGTAATCAATTTGACCGAAGTCGGTTTTTACTTGCCCCGCGAAATCATGCAGCGCATTTTCTTCGGCAATGTCGCCGCAGTAAAAGAAATCGGCTTCGGAATCCGCTTCCGTTTTGTCGATCACGGCGACTTTCGCGCCCGCTTTCTTGAATTCTTTCACAATGCATTTACCGATTCCCGCGGCACCGCCGGTGACTACTACTACTTTGTCTTTGAATTTCATGATTTTCTCCGATCGGCGTGGTTACCGTTTCCTTGTTTTGATTTTTTCCAAACGCCGTGTTGCCGGCGGGTGCTCCTGATAAAGTAACGCATAGAGAGTTTGCTTCGGAATTTCTTTTTGAATCAGCGCGGCGAGACTTTTTTCGGTTCCCGCTTTTCCGATGACTTTGAATGCGGCGGCGTCCGCTTCGTATTCTTGAAACCAGCAAACGGCATTCCAAAGAACTTGCAGAAAGGAGAGAATCAGGTGAAAAAGGAGAATGCTCAGGAGCAGGGTGGCGCCTGAATAATTCCAAGCGTAAATAAGCGTGAAGAACAAAATGCCGAACCCTGAAATGCGTATTCCGGAACGAAGCGTTTGATGCCGCATTTTGAGATGGGCTGTCTCGTGAGCCTTAATAAACGGCGTTTCGGGCAGTGCGGCGGCGCGGAGGTCACGCATGGGAATACAATTATTGACGAGCGGAATCAAATGCAGAATAGCGGTACTTGAAAATTTCCCCGAGAAACGCATTTGCCGGATTTCAATTACGAGCCGGAAAATAAATTCAAAAGTGAGAAACCCGAAAAGAAGGGCGTTCATTGAGCATCCGTTTTTTGCTCTTTTAAGAGGGCGTTACTGCGGCGGGCCGCTTCTTCAAGCCGCCAGGTGCAATTATCCATGAAAGCAGAATCTGCGGGGTGCGTCTCTTCGTAATCGTCAAAAATTTTCTTTCCGCGAATGGCGTCCCGTTCCACGCTTTCCGTGATGGAATCGAACCATTGTTTTTCGAGATGGCGGTAACGTTTGATTAAATCGGAGAGCGTTTCCGGAATGGAAATGATCCGCGCGATGTCTTTAAAAAGTTCTCCGGGGAGAAGTTTCCGGGTTTCTTTCAGCGGGTTTCGCAGGAGCGCTGGGGAAGATTCCAATAGCGTTAGGAAAGCGTCGAGAAAAAAGCGTTCCAAATAATTCGCGTACCCGAGTTTGGCGCGCATGCGGTTTGCTTCGCGGAGGTAATTGCTTCCGAGCCCCGGAATATCTTCTTCCGTATAAACGTCAAGCACTTTTTCCACATTCAGGCTGTGATACGCTTTTAAAACAAGTTTGGCCAGTTCCGCATTGAGAATTTTGAACGGCGGGATTTCTTCTACGCCTTTCCGGCGCACCGCGTATTTATAAGCATTGCGTTCCAGCCCGTAAGCGTTTTTCCCGTAGTTCCATGCGGGCAAGAGTTCATTCAGGTTTTCGGAAATGCCGGCGTAGTTTTGGCTCGGTGCTTTTATTAAACTGAACGGGAACCGAAGCCGCTGCGGTTCGGTAGTGATCCCCGAGGCGATCACGGAGAAAGGAGCTTCGCTGAAATTGGCGGGGTACTTTACATTTACGCCGAGTCCGAAAAAGAATCCTTGCCCTGGGTAAATTTCCTGATCCGGCATGCGTCCTGTATGATTGCTCCCTATATTGGCGCCGTAACCGATATTCCCGCCGCCGGCCGTCCACAATGCGGAAATCAATAAACTGTGATGATGAATTTGTGTGAGCGGCCCTACAAAACTGCTGGTCACTTCGGCTTCTTCAATCTGGCAGCAAGGAGCGATGATCGAAGAATGGATCAGGGCGAGTTTTCCGACTTTCGCTTTTTTCATGAGGACGCTGCGATGAATTTGCGCGCCCGCGTAAAGCAGCGAACCTTCCTGAACACAGGAACTGTCGAGAATCACCGCATCGTAAATACCGGTCGGGTTTTCGAGGGAACTGAGGATTGTGGAATTTCTGATTTTTGCAGCGCCGTCCACACGGACATTGGGGCCAATCCAACTGTTTCGAATAATACCCGTATTGGAAATGACGGCGCCTTTTTCAATTACGCCGAACGGCGGACTCACTTCTTCGCGCCATTCCGAAATGACTTCTGCAAAAGCAGCGTCGTCTTCGGGGTTTTTATTTTGGAACAGCTGCGTTTCCACGAGTTCCTGATTGATGTCCGGGAAAATGCGGACTTTCCGGCCGCCCATTTCGTTGCCGATATAAATTTCGGAGCCGATTTGGTAATGCGTGTTTCCGTTACAGGCAAGCGAACCGATGTTTTGAAGCACTGCGCCCTGCCGCACTAAAATATTGGAAATCAGAGAAACGGAATGCACAAGTGAATTTTCAATGATGCAGTCATGTACATGAGAGGAATAAATGCCGGTGGGGAATGAAACGTCTCCCGGGATCAAAACGGTGCCGTAAAAAGTGGGGAGGTGTACTTTCCCGGAAAATATGGAATGATAAATGTGATTCGGATCGAAAGCGATATCTACGACAATATCAGCCCAGTTTTCGCAATGATTCCCGTTTTTTTCGAGAACGGCGATTTCGTTTTCGGTGAGCGCGCGGGTTTTACCGGCGTTTCTTCCCGCTTTGTAAGATTCGGTACAAACGGTTAACGGGCTGCTTTTGAGGACTTTTTTCAGTTTCACTAAATGGTGCATAAAAACAAGATAGACTATTTATGGATGGTAGAGGTAAAGTATAAAAAACGGTTTGCCCGTATTCCGGATTTTATCCGTTTTTCCAGGCTCTTGAAAAAACTTCATCTTTGAAAAGGGCGGCAAGCCCGCTGATTTGCTTTAACCGTAAAAGTTCTTCGGTGTCCATACCGAGATGTTTTAAAATCCAGGCATCGCTCATGCCGGATTCAACGAGCTCGGAAACGATGTTTATCATCAATTCGATATTATGCGCACCGCGCGCCCTGTTATGGCGTATGGTAGAAGCCATTCTGTTTTCGATATCCTTATCGATTGTAACCACGGGCAGGCATCCGTTTTCCCGGTCATAAATATCTTTGTGATTCAATATCGTCAAGTACCGGTGAAATCCGTCGATCAGAATATAGTGACCTTTATTTTCCTGATCTTCATAACAAACGACGGGTTGCGTGTAGCCGTCTTCTTTAATGCTCTCATAGAGTAATTTCATCTCCGGAGGAGCGACACGATTCGGATTATAATTATTGGCGTGGATAAATTCCACCGGAATTCTTTTCACGTTATAAACCGGGCTCGTGAATACCATAACAACTCCTTATAGATTCCGGTATTTCTCAAGGCATTTCTTTTTCTTTTCCGCGGCGTCTTTCGTTTGAGTAAATCCCATATACTTGCAGTAATAGTCATTTTTCAAAATACAGACGCACATTCTTTTATAAGACGGAACACTTTGAAAAGATTGAATATCAAGGTCATCCGGATACTCTTCAAAGATAACCGTATTTTTATCGGAGTAATTATTTCTCTCGCCGACTTTGAATTTATCGGTTACTTTTTTTAATTCTTCGATGACCTGTTCGCCGAGGGCTCCCCCTTTTTCTTTCCAAAACAAAATGGAAAGATCGAATTTTTCCCGATAATGTTTTCTTGTTTTTTCGTCGAGAGTCGAGAGCAAAAAATCGAGATACGTTTTCCAGGTATGCTTCCGAGGAAGCTTTACGGACTTCCATCCCATAGCGGTGGTGTTTCCGTAGATTGCCGTGAAATTCACACCGTTGACTCTCCCCACCATTTTCCCCCAGTTCACCGGGTCTATGACTTTGTAAAGCGAGAGGCTTGAAGAGGCGCAATGATTGAACGGAGAAGCAACGCGCATTTGATCGATACAGACTCCTGCGCCGTAAAACAGATCGTAAATTCTGTTATAATGTTTTTGGAATTTATAAAGATAAATCCAAACATCTTTGGTGGCCCAGTCATAAATCGGGTAGGCTTTATGATTGTTGATCCAATCCTTTCCGTTGGTTTTACTGACCCGCTTGCTGGAAATGGCTCTAAACCGGTTGAAGCTTTCATCGGTTCTGATCCCGATAACGACAACGGTTTTTCCGTATTTCCTCTCGAACCATTCGAAAAAAAGATCTTGCATTTCATAATCGCTCGTTCCTTTTTCGAGCCGGAACGGACAATTTTTCTCATGGATCACAAAATCATATTTCGGAATTTCTCTCACCCAAATCTCTTTTTGGGACTGTTCCCAAACAGTCCATGTGCCGGCATCCATTTTACAGCAGCACTGCGCTTCGATGGGCAGGCAAAGCCAAAATTTTTTGATTCCCTCGAATTCGTTAAAACATTTTTCTACAAAATCGGTAGTCATTTGATACTGTGCTTCGTAGTCAATATGATACATTCCGAGTTTGCCGGTCATTCCGTTTTCTTTGGCGTAGTCGTAACAGAGATTTAAACAAACCGAACTGTCTTTCCCGCCGGAGAAAGCCACTAAAACGTTATCATATTCCTTAAATAAGTATTGAACTCTCTCTTGAGCGGCTTCGTAAACATTCTTTTTCAGATAACGTTTCATAGCTTGTTCAATTTGCTTAATGATTTCTCGTGAATGCCTTTATGTCCTAAGGGATCCGGCTGCCTCGGCGCTGAAGTTTCCGGATGATCCCCAAAAATCGTATTTTCAATTGATTTCCAAGATTTTTGATTTTTTGCATGAAATAAATAGACTAAATTCTAAGCGATGACTCATGAGATAATTTTAAATTGGCTTCAAAATTTACGTTCCGATGTCACTATTTACCCTGATGCTTTTTTTGAATTGCGGACCCAGGAAGAAATGATTCGTGCCGATGAAAACAAGAGTTTTTTTGTTTATGTCGAAATAAAGTTCGATAAAATCGAAAGCACTTTCTCCGATGAAACCGCCGAGAAGGCTTTTTGGGAAAACTTTTTAAAGTGCATCGCTTTTAAAGACCGGGGCTCGGATGTGCTCGGATTTTTGCCGGAAAGAGCGGGGCTTGGACTTTTAATGCTGGATTCCAAAATGAGCGGTTGGACTCGCCTCAAGGGAAGAATTGAAGAATTTTGCCGCCGTTCGCTCGGCGATGTTTCCGAAATACTGGACACCAAAGTGCGCGCTTTCGTTTATCCGGCATGCCTTGACGATTTTTCGGAAATTCATAAAACGACTGCTCAAGTATGAAAATTTTAGTGATCTCATCCGTTTATCCTCGTTCGGAAACCGATGCCGAGGTACCGTGGCTGCGTTCCTCAATCGCTTATTTGAGGCATGCGGGAATAGAGGCGGACGTTCTTGCGCCTTCTTATAAAGGCTTGAAAGATCATACGATTGACGGCGTGAACGTATATCGCTTTCGTTACGCACCGCGCTCGCTGGAGGTTCTCACTCACGATGAAGGGGCGCCGAGTAAGATGGCTGGGAAACCGTGGATGCAGCTTCTCGCATTGCCTTACATTATCAGCGGATTTTTTTGTTGTCTCAGACTTGCGAAAAAAAATAAGTACGATGTGATTCACGCGCACTGGCCTTTCCCGCACGCGTTTATCGCTTACGGAGCGTGCAAACTTTTCCGGATCCCGCTTGTACTGAATTTTCACGGAGCGGAACTCTTGCTCATTCGGAAGTTCCCTTGGGTCAAGCCTTTCCTGTATTGGATTATCGGGCAAGGGAATGCGATTTTTGCAAACAGTCGCTTTACTGCGGCGCGGATACGCGCTATTCGTGAATGTGAAGTGCACTGGAGCCCTTACGGAACAACGCTTTCAAGTTCTCCCGCACCCGGATTGCATGCGGTAAAAGGCAGGTTTAAAATCCTTTTTGTCGGCCGGCACATCGAAAGAAAAGGGCTTGAGTATTTGATTCAAGCCGCTGCGAAATTAGACTCTTCCGCCATGGAAGTGCGTATTGTCGGCGAAGGCGATCTCACGGCGGAGTTAAAAAATCTTGGCGCAAGAATTGCTCCCGAAACGGTCACGTTCACCGGAAAACTCAGCGAAGAGGCGTTGCGGCAGGAATACGAAAATGCAAATTTGTTTGTACTCCCTGCCGTTGTGGACAGCAAAGGCGACACCGAAGGGCTCGGCGTGGTGCTTATTGAGGCGATGGAGTACGGGCTCCCTGTGGTGGCAAGCGATGTGGGCGGAATTCCGGATGTGGTTGTTCCGGGAGAAACCGGAATTTTAGTTCCGGAAAAAGATGCGGAAGCTCTTGCCGCCGCTTTTCAAACGCTCGCTCGCGACAGGAATCTCGCCGAACAGCTTATTGCGGGAGCGCGGCGGCGCGTTCGGGAATACTTCGACTGGGATAAAATTACCGCGCGTCAGATAGCGGTGTACCGGGATTTACAACAGGCTTTTTCTTCCGGCTCATCCAGGTAAGTACCATATTCTGCCACACCACATAACACGTGGGGCCGAGAGCGGCAATGGGGCCGATATACATTTCGGCAATCCAAATCACGAGAACCGTATTTTTTTGCCCCATACTTTGCGAACTCTCCACCGGGTGTTTCCTGTCGGCATACCAGCCGAGAACGAAAAGTAAAATGCACAGAACGAGAGAAAAGAGGGCGATCCGCGGGAGCTCTCCGCTGTCCCAAAGTTTGGAAACGCCCATTTCCCGAATGTTGTAACTCGCCTTGGAAAGAATAATGAACACGGCGAATGTCCAAACGAGAAGCGTGTATTTTTGGAAACGCGCTACTTTGTCGGCAAGCTCCGGATAGTAGGAACGGAGCCCGAGCGCGAGAGCGAGCGGAATGGTGATGATCGGCTGGATCGAATTGAAAATGCGGCGGCTGATATCAAAAAAGTGATCGCCCTGACCGGTGTAAAGCCCGATAATCAGCGGAATGGAAAAACAGGCGATCAGATGCCCCGAAACAAAAATTTTTAACGCGAGAATCGGATTTCCGCCGAGAATTTTGCACATGGCGGGCGCGGCGTTTGCAGGAGGTGCAAGGCAAAGAATCACGCCGGCGAGCAGAAATTCTTTCGACCAGTTAAAAAAGTAAGCGAGAAACGTGAGAATCCCAATGAGAACGAGACTCATCAAAAAAGAACGGCATTCGATTTTAAAGGTCGCGCCGTGTTGCTGCGGCGGCACTTTGGAAACAAAAGTCAGAACCATCATAATACCGATCAGGTAAGGCGAAAGCACCGAAAGTCCGTGCGCCCCGGGAAATAAAATGCCGAGAATAATAGCGAAAGGCATTAAAATGATTCTTAACTGACTCATGCGCGCAAATTTATAAAACTAAATTTGTACGATGCTTCGGTCGCGTTATCAAGAAGTTCCGATTCTCAATGAGTCTTTCCGGAAAAAACCAATGAATCCGATGCGCCTCGCTCTTTTGATTTATTTGGTGCTGGTGGGGGCAGGGACGGTTCTCCTGTACCTTCCTTTTTCCACAAAAGTGCCGGTGCGTTTGGTGGATGCGTTTTTCACCGCGGTATCTGCCGTTACGACAACCGGACTATCCGTCGTTAATGTGGGAACCGCCTATAATTCCATCGGGCATTGGACAATCGTAGTGCTCATGCAAGTCGGCGGCCTCGGGATTATGATATTCTCCACACTCATCATCCTGATCTCCGGAATGCGCCCGGGGTTCAGCCAGCAATCCGCGCTCCTTTCGGACTTTTCCCAAAAAGAAAAAAATATCGATATTTACCGTGTACTCAAAGCCGTCATCCCTTTCACCATCGTCCTGGAACTCTTCGGCATCCTCTCTCTGTTCACTCAGTTTTCTTCATTCTCGCTTTACGACCGCATTCTCTATTCCGTGTTTCACGGAGTCAGTTCCTTTTGTAACGTCGGGTTCTCGCTGTTTTCGAACTCGTTCATGGATTATCAACTGAATCCGGTTGTGAATATCAGCGTCGGTATTTTGGTGCTCGCGGGCGGCTTTGGGTTCCTTGCCATCGCGGAACTCCGCTATTTCTTCAATTTTAAAATGCGGCAGATACAGCGGATCTCGCTTCACACGCGGATTGTATTCATTTGTACCTTCTCAATCGTTATTTTCGGCACGCTCTTCATTTTATTTACCGAGTGGAACTGCGCGCTCGCCGGTTATTCTTTTATAGACAAACTCTTCTCCGCCTCTTTTATGGCGGTCACTTCGAGAACATCCGGTTTTAGCACCCTGAATCTTCCGGGTCTCGGGGCGGGCTCTTTATTTTTCATGATCCTCCTTATGTTTATCGGAGCGAGCCCCGGAAGCTGCGGCGGCGGCATTAAAACCACAACGGCGGCGGTGATCGCGCTTCTCGGATTCAATCGCCTGCTCGGGCGGGAACGCACCCAGTTTCTCGGAAGAACCATTCCGGATGAAACCGTTCAGAAAGCCGTGCGCCTTTTTGTGGTGGCGATCATCATGATCTCTCTCGCCACGCTTATTTTATTACTCACGGAATTTCGCGGAGAAGCGTATGTCTCCGGAGACTCCTCGTTTTTGAAAGTCTTCTTTGAAGTCGTGAGCGCGTACAGCACGGTGGGACTCTCTCTCGGATTCACAACGGAACTCTCGGATTTCGGGCGTTTGCTCATTTGTATTGTTATGTTTATCGGACGGCTCGGACCTTTATTTTTAATTTCGGCAGTAGCGCCTTCCTTTAGAAATCAAGGAATACGTTATGCCGAAGAAAACATCATGGTCGGCTAAACGGAGAACTTATGGCATCCAAACAATTTGTGATCATCGGACTCGGCAACACAGGATATTTTCTCGCGCGGCACCTTACCGCTCTCGGGAACGACGTACTTGCGATCGATATGGACCCCATGAAAGTACAGGACATTACGGCGACGGTCTCTCAGGCGGTCATCGCGGACAGTACCCGTAAAGCGCTGCTCGCTTCGCTCCCGATCACCAAAGCGGACGGCGTCGTTTGCTGCGTAGGCGACAACCTGGAAACATCGCTGCTCACGATCCTTAACTTAAAAGAACTCGGCGTGAAAAACATCATCGCCAAAAGCACGAGTACCGCGCACACAACGATCCTCGAAAAACTCGGCGTCACGGACATATTCAACCCGGAAAGAGACATGGCGATCTCGGTAGCGGAACGCATGAACCGCCCGAACATGCTCGACTATTTGCCGTTTATGGAAGGCTATTCCATCATCGAACTCATTTGCCCCGAACGGTTTGTCGGAAAAAGCCTGAAAGAACTCTCCCTCACCAAAAAATACGGCATACAAGTTATCGCCATCCGCGATCCGCTCGAAGTCGCCCCGAAAATCGGAAACATCGCCGATTATGTCCTGCGTGATCAGGACGTACTCTTTATCATCGGTCCGAACGAAGTCCTCGACGAAATGAAGTTTTAAAATCGCTTTGAAATTGGGCGTGCCCCGGCGCCACCACCGTCATTATCAATTCATCCCGGACGGAGCCTGTCCTCGCGATTGTCCTAACTGCATAAAAACGCGAGGAATACGGGATCCTTTGTTTCGACTTTTTTCAGAAAGTGTTTTTAGCTTTTTTAGTTCTAAAATCGAAAAAAGGAAACTATATTTAATGATCCTTAAATCCACCGTTTTTTAACTCTGAGAGGAATTTAAAATGGCTCTTTTTTCCAAGAAAATAACCATGCTGTTAAGTTTGGCAGCACTAGCCTTTTTCCTTTTCGCCTGCGGCGATGACAACGGTACCGGCAGCAGTGATAATATTGAATCAAGCAGCAGTTCTCATACGGATATAAGCGACCCGCTCAGCAGCAGCAGTTTGCAAAAAATTTCTTCCTCTTCAATGGAAGGTTCGTCTTCAGCAACGAATAACAGCTCTTCTTCCGCTGCAAAATCTTCAAGCAGTATGGTGCCGGAAAGTTCCAGTTCCGGTAAAGAGGTTTCCAGCAGTTCGTCACTTGCACTGAAAGAATGTGAAGGAATATGGAACCCGGAATCCAAGTTCTGTTACGATGGCACACTTTATAATACCTGTGACGGGATCGTTTATGATCCGCCAACTCAATTCTGTAGAGATATGGTTATTTATTCCTATAAGTGTGATGGCAAGGCTTATAACAATTTCACACAGTTTTGTTCCGATAACTCTATTTATGAAAAATGCGGCGGGAAAACTTATGACCTATTGACTCAAGGTTGTAAAGATGAGGTTGTCCTGTCGAAATGCGGTGAACTTTTATACGATTCATCGGTAGAGTTTTGCTCTAATTCCGGAATAAAAAAATATAGCGGTGTTTTTATTGATACACGTGATAATAAAAGTTATAAATATACAGAAATCGGTACTCAAACTTGGATGTCGGAGAATTTGAATTATGTTCCCGAAACCGGCAATAGTTGGTGTTATGGTGCAGACTCGGCGAATTGTGACACTTACGGTCGGCTTTACGATTGGGATACGGCTATGGAAGGTGCTGCGAGTTCTGCGGCAAATCCAAGCGGCGTTCAAGGTATTTGCCCTGATGGCTGGCATTTGCCGAGTCATGCCGAATGGAGTGCATTGGGGACTTTTGTCGGTTATAACGGAACCGCGTTAAAATCCAAAACCGGTTGGGACGGCACGGATGATTACGGCTTTGATGCTTTGCCCAATATCCTCGATGTTTCTTCCGGTTACTGGTGGAGTGCGACGACGGAGGACTACGTCTACTACGGCGCGTACGGCTGGAATGTATCCAGTGGTTCGCTGGGCAGCTACATCGACAGTAAGTCAAGTACCTATGCTGTTCGTTGCGTCAAGGACTAAGATTTTCTGCCTAGCGAAGCCCGGCAGAAAAACGCGGCGCAGAAATTTTAATAAGGAATGATATTTATTAAAAAGATATGCAAATACAAAAGAAGTGCTTTTCATTGCCATTGACGGCACAGCTGGAAATTACCGATTTATGCAATCACCGCTGTATTCATTGCTATTGTTGTCACCGGCGGTGAACCTTTAATAAAAAAAGAACTTACCCAAAAGGTGATTCGGTTATCTAAAGAAAAAGCTCTGTTATACCAACGTGTTGTTAGCAGATACCATTTTGGAACAACCAAGCTAAATACAATGATTTTCTTGAAATAGATTGCTGTATATAGCCGAGTAATTTGAAAGTAGTTTCAGAATTTAAACTTGTTTTTTTTTGGATTTTGCGCATCAAGTAGGGAATAACATTTCTCCTTGGATCCCGGCTCAGAGGCCGCAATGACGAGGGAGAATTATTCGGGATGACATTCCTTCGTCATCCTCCGACTTGATCGGAGGATCCTCAACCAGGGCAAAAACCTTGAAATGACGGAGAGAAGTCAGACGTTAAAAAGTTATGAGGTTTTTATTTCGGAGATTCATGAAAATTTGAATGCCGGAATAGATTTGGGGAGTGCAATTCATAAGGCGATTAAAGTGTACACCCAGGGGAATTATTCATTAGATTTCTTAATGAAACACGGATCGGAGGTAGAGAACATGTTATTGAACGAGCGGAAATTGGAAGATGCTCTTGCCGTTGCCAAAGAGGAAAAATCTAAAGCTGTAATTTTCCACGGGTTCTTCGGAAGTGAAAAACCTGAAAAACTCACTCCCTTCTCCCGGGTTTCATACCCGGGAAACTCAAGACACAAGGTTTACTGCACGCAGCGAACGCCGAAACGTTTTGAATAAGAATCTATCTGGAAGAACGGCGGTTCGATTTTATAATCCGGATTATTTTGAATGAGAATCACCCCGCAATCAGCGGTAGAACAATTATCATTGTCTCCGCTCGCCGGAGCTGCGCTCGTCCACATGAATCCCATCTGATCTATAAAATTGTCATCACTGCCGCTGCCGCGGCCGGTGTAGATTGCTTCCAGTCCGTTATCAAGCGCGTCTTCCACTTCGGCGCGTGAGGGTAGCCGCCACCCGGCAGGACACGCGCCGGCAGCCGCCGCATAAGTGTAAAGCCTTCCGTAACCGTCGGAGCAATGCATTTCATTGTCACCATAATAGGTGCTGCCCGAAACGGCGAAACAAAGCCCTTGAGTCATCCAGCGAACGGAGCCGATCAGGTGCGTCATATACTGCATTCCGTCACGGGTATCCGTGAGAATATCTCCCGAAAGAATAGGAGGCTGCTGCGTAAAGGAGGAACTTGATTTCGGCGCGCTCGAAGAAGAGGAAGCTTTCACGGAAGAAGAACTGGAAGAGGAGCTTGACGTTTTCGCCGAAGAAGAGGAAACCGCCGCCGAAGAACCCGGAACATCGCAAGGTTCCGACCAGCAGAAATAACCGCTGCTGTAATAAGTATAACCGGAACTCGAAGAAAGCGGATCTTCCGGTTTTGAAACGGAACTGCTGCTTTCCCCCGCTTTTGCCGAAGAGGAACCCGGCTTCACTGCCGCCGACGAAGAAGAAACCGCGCTAACGGCGGAACTTGAACTTGTCTTCCCCAAATCGCCATCATCAGGCTTTGCCGGGTTCTCCGAAGAACAACCCCATGCCGCAAACGACAATAAAGCGGAAAAAATCGACCATTGTAAAATCTTCATGCGCCTAATATATACTTTGGTATCCCAAAAAGAATCTTTTTTGCTAACTTTTCGGCATGAATTTGACAAATATTGAAGTTTTTGACACCACTTTTGCGATGACCGTCCTGATCCTCCTCGCGATAGTGGTTCCGCTCGCTCTTTTAGCGGCAAACTGGGTGCTTCACCCCGGAAAAATCAAAAAAACCGAAATTAAAGGTTCGGCCTACGAATGCGGTCACTCTCACGTTTCCGGCACGGCCGGCGAACACTATCCGGTAAAATATTACATGGTGGCGATGCTCTTTCTTGTTTTTGACCTGGAAGTCGCCTTCCTCTACCCATGGGTCGTTCAATTTCTGAAAGGCGGCTGGAATCTTCTGTTTGTCCTGCTCGGTTTCCTTTTGATTCTCGAAGCGGGCTACCTCTACCTGTACCGCAAAGGCGTGCTGAACTGGGCGCGCGTCAGCGATTAATTTTTTAAGACGAGGGCATGTCCCGCGCGAAGCGCGGGCCGGGCTCTATTGCACTAAGGCTTTTCGCCAAGTGCAACGGAGCCTCGCTTATCTGTTCTTCGAATTCATTCTTCACCGCGAGTCTCCGCCCTGCGGGTCACGATCCCTCATGCTGCCGGGTTCCTCGGGTATGAAAGTTAGGGACAAAGCGGCGATACACACTTAAAAAATCTTACATGCAAACACGATCAATATTGATGCATAAATGGGGAATAGAATTTTCCGGTCATCCCGGACAAGCATAATTACCATTGCGTTGTCATGCTGATCCTGAAATAAATTCAGGACGGTTCAGGATCACCATGATGAAAACCCAATTGTTTACATAACACCGATTTTGATTTGAACATGACAAGAACGATGGTAGGGGTCGAATATTTTCGACCCGGTTTCTATCACGGCGAGAGCATAGTTCACGAAGGGGGTAGCGGAAGACGGAGCCCGCCGCCCGGCGACTGAAAGAAGCCGAATAAGGCGGCGGGTAAAACTCCGGCTGAAGCGAGGGGGCTTTCCCCCTCTTAAAACCCGGTTTTTTAAAACAGAAAACAGCCTGCCGCGCGGGCAAGCTGTAATTCCAAAACGATTCGGCGGATTAGATTCCGAGTTCGCGCACAACAGCGTGGATGCCACGCTTCATGATGGTACGAAGACCGGCGCCGCTCACCCGAAGCGTGACCCAGCGGTCTTCTTCAGGTACGTAGAAACGCTTTTTCTGCAAGTTCGGAAGTTGTTTTTTCAACTTCTTACGGTTCGAGTGAGACACCATGTTGCCCACAAGACCTGCTTTTCCTGTTACTTCACAAATACGGCTCATAAAAAACTCCGATTATTTAACGCGTGCAAGTTTAGTTAAATAAAGCGGTTCTGTCAATCCTCAAGTTCTATCGGAAGACGGAATCGGACATTTTCTTGCATGGTGATGCTGTTTTCAACGGTAATTTCGCCGAATTTTTCACAAATCCAGGCGACCACTTCTTGAACGAGTATCTCCGGCGCACTGGCTCCGCTGGAAAGTCCGACGGTTTCTACCTGTTTAAACCAGCTTAAATCCAGGTCTTTGACCGAGGCAATCAGCCGGCTCGGTACTCCTTTTTCTTTTCCGAGTTCCATTAAACGCGAGGAATTGGAGGAGTTGCTCGCCCCGACAACGAGGAGCAGATCGATTCCTCTTTTGCACAGGTCTTCTACCGCGGCCTGCCGGTTCCCGGTGGCGTAACAAAGGTCGCCTTTTTCCGGACCGTGAATATGCGGGTATTTTTCCTTGAGCGCGGCGATTATTCCCTGCGTTTCCGCTACCGATAGCGTGGTTTGCGTGATATAGGCGAGCGGGCGCGTTTCCGGAATCCAAAGGTCTTTCACATCTTTTTCGTTGCGCACGACCGTCATTTCTCCCGGGGGGAGCTGCCCGAGCGTACCTTCTACTTCGGCGTGTCCGGAATGCCCGATCAGAATGACATGGCGGCCTTCCGCGTAATGCTTTTTCGCGCTGGAATGCACTTTTTTCACAAGCGGGCAAGTGGCGTCCAAAACACGGAGTCCTCTTTCCATTGCTTCGGCGTAAACCGAATCACCCACGCCGTGAGCGGAAAAAATTACCGTGGAACCGGTGGGGACCTGCGATATTTCATCGACAAAAATGGCGCCCAAATCGCGGAGGCGATCCACCACAAACTGATTATGGACTATTTCATGGCGTACATAAATCGGGCGGCCGTACTTTTCGAGGGCGCGTTCCACCACATGAATGGCTCTGTCCACTCCGGCACAGAACCCGCGCGGGTTAGCGAGAACGAGTGTTTTCATTGTTTTCCTAAAGGGTTCCTCTAAAAAT
>JAISUZ010000014.1 GCA_031271785.1 Fibrobacter sp.
CCGTATATCCAAGATAAAGTAGGCATTAATTCAGTGGTAGTTCGTAATCCGCAATTTTTACAATGGATAAAAGAAGCTGCAGCCGATGGTTGCATGGAAGTTCAATCGCTGGATACGGAAACGCTTTTAAAATCACAAGTAATCATCAATCACAAGAAACGCCGCCCGGCTACATTTATGAAATGGGATCAGTGGCTTGGGCGAAAAATACCTCAATATGATGTTGATTTAAAAGATGATTCCTTTTTGAAATCAACGATTTCTTATATTCATACACTGATGCAAATATTTATCGGAAAGTATAAATCGTTATGGTTTATGATCCCTTTTTTAAAACAAAAACCTCCGGTTGAATAATTTTATGGAAATTACAAAGAAGAAAGTTGGTTGTGTCATTGCGTATGGCGAGGGACATAATAATTACGGAACCTCGCTGCAAAGCTATGCGACTTTGAAAAAAATCCAAGAGCTGGGTTATGAATGCGAAGTCATTCGGTATAAGAAACATTTATCGTTATTTCGCAAAATTTGGCTTACTATTCAAATGTTTAGAGTCGGCGGTTGGCATGATAAACGGTTTGTAATCAAAGCTAAAATCAATGCGAAGTGGCATAAAAAGTATGCGGAAAATATTGCAGCTCGAACACAAGCGGTAAATCATTATAAAGCGGAAAAGTTAATTCCGTTATTTAAAGAATATAATGGTTTTGAAAATTTATGCAAAGGCTCATTGAATTATGCAACAGTATTGGTGGGAAGCGATCAACTTTTAACGCCACTGAGTTTATATGGTAAATATTATAATTTGCTTTTTGTAGATGATCGTGTACCGAAAGTTGCATATGCGGTAAGTTTCGGCGTTTCAAAAATTCCATTAATTCAAGAAAAGCAAACCGGAGAATATTTAAATCGATTTGATTTTATCGGTGTACGCGAAGCGCAAGGGAAAAAAATTGTAGAAACTCTTTCGCATAATAAAGCAACGGTAGTTTGCGATCCGACCTTATTACTTACTCGTGAAGAATGGGCGAAGGAAATCGAAAATTCTGCAGCTAAGATAACGGAACCATATATTTTTTGTTATTTCTTAGGAACAAATTCCAATGCAAGAAAAGCAGCAAATGAGTTAAGACAAAAAACAGGATTGAAAATCATTACTATTCGGCATATGGATGAGTATGTCGCCGATGACGAACAGTTTGGCGATGAAGCGCCTTACGATGTTTCACCCAATGACTTTGTAAAATATATTAGTGAAGCTCAATATATTTGTACGGATTCATTTCATTGTTCGGTATTTGCCGTTCTTTTTCAGCGGCAATTTATGACTTTTTATCGATATAGCGAGCAAAATAAAGAATCACGCAATTCAAGAATTGATTCGTTATTGGGTTTATTAGGGCTTGGAAATCGGATTTTTAAGACTCATATTTTTGATTCTATGCAGCGACCGATATCATATGCGGAAGTAGAACATAAAATCAAATTATTACGTGAGGAATCGCTGCAGTTTTTAAAGAATGCTTTAGAGTTCAAGAGAATAGAAAAATGATAGATAAAGAATTGTCACAGAAAATTTTAACGTTGGGCGTGTCGAAAACCACTTATGGCGGAATGGCGGCTGTGTTGGTTTCTTATGAAAAATGCTTTGAAAAAATGCGTTTTATTCCTACTTGGCGATTAGGAAATAGGGCTGTAAAGGCATGGTATGCTTTTCAAGCCATTGTACGTTGTTTTTTATTGCTATTATTGGATAAGCGAATCAAAATTTTGCATATCCACGGAGCTGCAAATGCATCGATGTATCGCAAGGGAGTGTTCATAAAAATGGGTAAGCGTTTCGGTAAAAAAGTGATTTTGCATCAGCACGCAGCCGATTTTATTGAGTTTTTTAGAGAAAGTAATGATAAGCCGCAAATTATTAAAATCATCAATCTTTGTGATAAATTAATTGTTTTGTCGCAGTCCTATAAAGAATATTTTTCAAATATCGGGATTCTAAAAGAGAAAATATGTGTATTGAATAATATTGTATTTCCTCCGAAGGAAAAATGGAAAAAAGAAAAAGATGGAAAATTACATTTGCTTTATTTGGGTGAAGTGGGTTATCGAAAGGGAATTTACGATTTGTTGAATGTACTAAACGCAAACAAAGAATATTTCGAAGATAAAATCGTTTTACGTATTGGCGGGAATATTGCAGAAGGAGATATTAATGGCTTTATTGCCGAACATGATTTATCTTCTTTTGTGAAATATGAAGGTTGGGTATCGGGTACTAAGAAAACAGAATGTTTGGAGTGGGCGGATGTTTACATTTTACCTTCATATAATGAAGGCTTGCCTATTGCTATTTTAGAGGCCATGAGTTATTCGCATCCGGTGATTTCAACAGATGTCGGTGGTATTCCCGAAATTCTGCATTCGAATGAAAATGGTGTTTTGATAAAGCCCGGTAATGAGGAACAGATAAAAGAGGCTTTGGTCTTTTTTGTTGAAAATCCGGAGAAAATCTCGGAATATGGAAAGAATGCTTACCAAACCGTACAACCGTTTTTTCCTGAAAATGTATTTTCTGAATTAGAAAAGATTTATAAAGAATTACTTGTGTAAAGGAATATGGTGGCTAAAACGGATTTTTATAATATTAAGGTTAACGTTCTGAATCAAGATGAGGCTTTGTCTTGTATTAGAGATATTTTATTTCAAGATCCCCATAAAAATATTTTTTTCCTAAATGCGCATTGTTTTAATTTAGCTCAGAAACATTCTAAATACTTTAATGCTCTGCATCGTTCCGATTTTCTTCTGAATGATGGAATGGGTATATCTATCGCTGCCAGATTTAAAGGAATTAAATTCCCGGATAACTTAAACGGAACCGATTTTATTCCTCTGATCATAAAAGAAGGCGTTGCCGGTAATAAAACTTTTTATTTATTAGGGACAAAAGATCATATATTGGAGAAAACGAAAGTAAATTTGGAAACGAATTTTCCGGGAATGAAGATTTTAGGTATGCATAATGGTTTTTTCTCGGAAGCGGAGAATAAAGACATTATCAATGAGATCAATGAATTAAAGGTCGACATTATCATTGTCGGAATGGGTGTTCCTTTGCAAGAAATTTGGATTCATGAAAATAAAAATAAATTGCCTGACGTGAGTTTATTTGTTGCCGGTGGAGCCATTTTTGATTTTTTATCCGGGACAATCTCACGCGCTCCTGTGTGGATGCGCAAATTAAGAATAGAGTGGATCTACCGCTTGTGCTTGGAACCCAAAAGAATGTGGAAAAGATACATTCTGGGAAACATCTTGTTCTTTTTCCATTTATTGAAACATCAAATTAAAGATTTTACAAAAATCTTTTCGAAATAATTTTTCATTATTGTTATAACCCACAGACTACCGCCCAAAGCATCACTCCCGCGTAAATACCGCCGAGGAGATCGTCGAGCATTACGCCCCAGGCGCCGGGGATTTTTTCAAGTTTTTTGATGCCGAGCGGTTTTAGAATATCGAAAAAGCGGAAAAATGCTAGCCCGAGTAACAATAACCAGGGCCGCGCAATCAAAACTTCCGGAGCGATGAATGTAAACGTCATCCACTGTCCCGCGACTTCGTCAATGACAATCCAGCCCGGGTCTTCGGTTTTTGTGTCGCGCATCGCTTTTACCACAAACGGGAGCGCGAGGAAAAAGACAAGGAGTGCGGCGATAAAAAAGCAACCGCTAAAACTTACGAGCGCGATAGGGTAGGCGAGGAGAGTGGCGAGAATACTGCCTGCGGTTCCGGGCGCTTTCGGGGAGAGTCCGCTTCCGAAAAAGGTGACGACAAGCAGAGTGAACGGATCGGTTTTTATTTTCGGCATGGATATTCTTTAAATTCGGGGATTTGAAATTCTTTTTTCAGAGCATCCCAACGGTAATTTTTCCCTTGCCAACGATATTTTCGGTAGAGTCTCCGCGCTACGCGGCATGTGATTTCATAAGGAATCGTGTGGTGAGTTTCGGCGATCGCTTCCATGGAAATTTGCTCGTGTGCTTCTCCGTTGATCACATCCACCGTATCTCCTGCGGCGAGTTCCGGGATTTCCGAGACATCAAGCATGGTAGCGTCCATGCATACTCTCCCGAGAATAGGGCAGAGCTTTCCGTGCACAAGCATCACGCCTTCGTTATAATTTCCGCGGAGATAACCGTCGCCGTAACCGATGGCCACGGTGGCGACACGCGTTTTCTTGGTGGCTGTCCAAAAACTGCCGTAAGAGACACTTTCACCCGCTTCCACATCGTGAATCATGCGCACGGTTGCTTTCATTTTCATGAGCGGCTTCAGCGGAAACGCCGAAGGAAAGTTTCCCATGGGATTGTAACCGTAAAGCGCAATGCCGGGGCGCACGAGATTAAAATGAATTTCCGGGTGTGTGAAAGTTACGGCCGAATTTGCTGCATGCACAATAGGCGGTTTTAATCCTGCGGTTTCCAGCGCGTTTATTAGTTTTTGAAATGCCTGCGCCTGTTTTTCCGTATTCGGGTGATTCGGAATATCGGCGGTCGCAAAATGCGTAAAAATCCCTTCGAATTTTAGATGAGAGAGGCGAAGCAGTTTTTGAATGGTTTCCGGGTGATGCGCGGCAATGCCGTAGCGGTTCATTCCCGTATCGATCTTGAGGTGTGCTTTGGCAGTGACATTATTTTTTCGGAGATAGTCGTCAAAAAGTGTCGCTGTTTTTTCATCGGAAAGGGTGGGTGTCAATTGAAATTCCACAAGGTAAGGAAAGTCTTCGGGAATACAGGGGCCGAGAATTAAAACAGGAATGTCGATACCGTATTGACGAAGGAGAATTCCTTCGGCCATGTGAGCAACGCCTAAAAAATCCACGCCGCAAAGTTTGGCCGCATAAGAACAGGCGAGCGAGCCGTGCCCGTAAGCATCCGCTTTTACCGGCAGTAAAATTTTTGTCCCGGGCGGAATTCTATCGCGGACGGTTTGAATGTTATGGGAAAGCGAATCCAGATTGATTTCAATCCAGTTCGGGCGCACCATTTGAGATAAATCAGGGGGAGAAAACGGCATGAATTGAATATAAAAAAGTTCCGCCGGTGAGGGCGGAACTTCATGATGAAAATTTTTTGTTAGAGAAGTTCGGCGATTTGTACGGCGTTGAGCGCCGCGCCTTTCCGGACTTGGTCGCCCACCACCCAGAAGTCGAAAGAATTTTCTTGCGAAAGATCTTCACGAATCCGGCCGACATAAACCGGATCTTTTCCGGTAACGTCAATCGGCATAGGCCAGCGGTTGTCGGCAGGATCTTCTTGAATCACCATGCCCGGCGCATTTTTTAGAATGGAATAAATCTCTTCCAAAGAGGTTTTTCTTTGGAATTGAATGTTGATCGCTTCGGAGTGAGCGCGGAGCACCGGCACGCGAATGCAAGTCGGCGCAATGCGGATGGACTCATCGTCAAAAATCTTGCGCGTTTCCACGACCATTTTCCATTCTTCTTCGCAATAGCCTTTCGGCGCTTTCACCTTTTCTTTTTCCGGAGAACCGTCGTTGAACGGCGAATTGTGCGGAAAAAGGTTGAAGGCATATTGATGAGGCATTACGGTTCTGTGGTAAGGCTTTCCTTCGGCAATCGCGATACTTTCTTCGCGGAGTTCTTCCATGGCAATGGCGCCTGCTCCCGATGCCGCCTGATAAGTACAAACCGTCACGCGGGAAACACCGATTCCCATGTGAAGCGGGAACAGCGGGAGCGACATAATGATTGTGGTACAGTTCGGGTTTGCGATAATTCCCTGATGTTTCTTTACATCTTGAGGGTTCACTTCCGGAACTACGAGAGGCACTTTCGGATCCATGCGGAAATAACTCGTGTTATCAACGACCACAGCGCCAGCTTTTACGGCACTCGGGACAAACTCTTTGGAAATGGAGCCGCCGGCGGAGGAAAGCACAATGTCGATGCCTTTAAAGGAATCGTGGGTGAGTTCTTCAACGGTTATTTTTTCGCCCTTAAACGTGATGGTTTTCCCGGCGCTGCGCTTTGAAGCGAGCAGCTTCAGCGAGGCGATGGGAAAATTTCTTTCCTCGAGAATAGAGAGTAATTCCTGACCAACCGCTCCGGTGGCTCCGAGAATTGCAACATGACGACTCATAGTGGACCTTATGTTTAAGGGTTTAATTGTTCGAGATTTTTCTTAAAGCGGGAAAGATATTTTTTGGCGCTTTCCAACTGATTTAAGTATTGGGTTCTTTGGATTTTGCGTTCTTCCGCATTATCAAGCCCGGTATAAGCATGCAGAGAATAACCCGCAAGGCGCAGGTTTTCCGTTGCCTGAACGAGTTCCTGATGAACTTCGCTTACGCTTCTCGGGTGAAAAAGCCCCACGGCATTTTGATTGGTCTGCGCGGTTTGATTTCTGAGACTCAGCGCTTTCCGTTCTTCCTCTTCTTGAGTTTCGGCGGAAATATTTGCCGGAAATTCTTTGAAGTCTTCCATAAGACGAACTTCATTTTCGGCAACAGCCATCAGTTTTTGAGCGGAGGCAATATAAGCGGATACCGTTTTGGCGGGAGCCGCCGGGCTAACTTTTTTGATCTCTACGGAGGTTTCGTTTTTTAATACCGAAGGGAGAATCTTAGAAAGTTCTTCGTATTTCACCACGTGGAAATACGTGAATACGACCGCCACGGCGATGATCACTATGGAAACAATCCAGCTGACGGATGTCCGGATAATTCCTCTTGCATTGATCGACTGAACTAAAGCAAGAAGAGCAAGACACCACAGAATCGCGAGGTTTACGAGATATGATAATTCCATAACTTGTTTCTTTTAGAACGGAAGATCATCGTCGCTTTCGTCTTCTGCCGGAGCGTAATCCATTCCCTGGTTATTTTCGTAAGGAGCGGCGGCGGCCGGCGGCTGGCGATTGTAATTATTGTTATTGTAAGAAGAATTATTGCCGTAAGAGTTACCGTTTCCGTAAGAATTTCCGCCGTTGAAATTCGGATTTTGCTGTTTCGGAGTAAGTAACTGGAAACTTTCCATGTTGATGTCTGTGGCGTAACGCTTTTGACCGGTGGCCTGATCGTCCCAACTGCGGTATGTAATGGTTCCTTCTACAAAAAGACTCATTCCTTTGCGGACGCCGAGAGTTTCGACGATGTCGGCAAGTTTACCCCAACCCACTACGTTGTGCCAGTCTGTCATTTCATGAGTTTCTCCGTTGGCATCCCGGTAACGGCGGGAAGTAGCAAGGGAAAAAGACACTCTCTTTTTGCCTGTCGGCGTAACGCGGACTTCCGGATCCTTTCCGATGTTTCCGATCAACATAACTTTATTTAAATAAGGCATACAATTACATCCTGGTTTAATTTTTATTTTGGGTAAGAAAGATAAAAAAAAATAAAAAAAATGAAAACATCAATCGCACTTTCTCGCCTTTCGCAAGTTTTTCCGCGGTCTCTCCGGGGTTCGCGGCTGGGAGCCGTTCTCCATCCGGCATCGGTGGACTCTTCACTCCGGCACACGCAGGACGTTTTACTTGAACACCACGGCTCTCTGTTCCGGCTCTCCGCGCTTTTCGGACCGCAGCACGGTATTAAAGGGCACACGCAGGATAACATGATCGAGTGGGAAGGTTACACCGACCCGCGCCTCGGGATTCCCGTTTACAGCCTTTACGGCGAACACCGCAAACCCACGCCGTCCATGCTTTCGGGGCTTGATGCGCTGTTCGTGGATCTTCAAGATGTGGGAGCGCGTTATTACACATTTATCTGGACACTTTACTTGTGTATGGAAGCTTGCGAAGCGGCGGGGATTCCGGTGATTGTTGTCGATCGCCCGAACCCGATTCGCGATATTTTGGAAGGTCCTGTTCTTGATCTTGAATACAAAAGTTTTGTGGGGCTTTATTCGATTCCGGTGCGTCACGGAAAAACAATCGGAGAACTCGCGCGGCAGTTTAAGGAAGAATGTTTTCCGAAGTGCGAACTTCATGTGCTTGAAATGGAAGGTTATCGTAAAGAAATGTGGTTCGATGAAACCGGACTGCCTTGGGTGATGCCGTCTCCGAATATGCCCACGCTCGACACGGCGATTGTGTATCCGGGCATGTGTTTGTTTGAAGCGACGAATGTGAGCGAAGGGCGCGGAACCACGCGTCCGTTTGAACTTTTCGGTGCGCCTTTTATTCAGGCGGAAGAACTTTGCCGGCATTTGAATTCTCTTCATCTGCCCGGCGTTTTTTTTCGTGAAAATTATTTTCAGCCCACGTTTCACAAAGGGGCCGGGACTGTTTGCGGCGGGGCGCAGATTCACGTTCTTGACCGCAACGCGTTTCTCCCGTTTGAAACGGCGATACAAATTCTGCGTTACCTTTTCAAACGTTATCCGGATGATTTTAAGTGGAAAGAACCGCCTTACGAATATGAATTTCACAAACTCCCGATCGATATTCTCCTCGGGAACGGTACTTACCGTAAAGAATTTATTGAAAAATGAAAAACCGGAATTTATCTGTATTCATTCTTGCCGCCGGGCTCGGCACGAGGCTAAACCCGCTGACGCAGCAAATGCCGAAACCGCTCGTGCCGATTGTCGATCAAACGATTCTAGGGCATCAGCGGCAGCTTGTTCAAACGCTCGGGAATGTACCGGTGCATATCAATGCGCATCATCTCGCAAACCAGGTAGAAACGGCAGCGCTCCAACTCGGGTTTGAAAGGGTTTGGAAAGAGTTTCCCGAAATTTTAGGAACAGGCGGCCCTTTACATCGCTTTTATAAAGAAGGCGGGCGCGGTGATTTATTAGTTCTCAATTCGGATTGTTATTGTAAATTCGATTTGGAAAAATTTATCTGTAATGCGGAAAATTCCGGTGCGGATGTGGCGCTTCTCGCGGTGGATTTCGCGCCGGTCAATACTCTTGTCGTGAATGAAAACGGATTTTTATCCGGAGTTAAAAATTATTGCGGAGAAGAGCGAGGTCTTTCCCTCACTTTTTCCGGAGTGTCCTGGTATAGTGAACGTGCTCTCCGGGAAATTCGGGAGAGTGAAAAAAATGCGGTTCATTTTTGGAAACGGGAAATAGAACGCGGGAACTTGCCTTGGGTGGACATGAGTCAAAAAGATTCTCTTTGGATCGATATGGGAACGCCGCAGGGCTTATGGAACGCTACTTGCGCCCGCTTGGATGAACTCGGATTGGATTCCTGGATTCACCCGGAACATCCGCTCGCCGCTTCCGGATGGATCAAGCATTCTTCCCGAAGCGTAGTTCAGAAAAACGTACAAGTCAATGCTTCGGTTCGTTTGAAAAATGTTCTTCTTTTAGACGGTGCGAATGTGAGTGAGCGCGAGCTTCAAAACGAAATCCGCGGAACCGGGTTTTCATGGGAAATTCAAGGATGACGGATTTTGCAATAGTGCTTGTGGAACCCGAACATCCGCATAACGTGGGGTTTGTGGCGCGGGCTATGCGTGCAAACGGGCTTTCCGATTTACGGATTGTTTATGTCGGAAAAAACGCCGTGATGGAGGAGTCTTACCGCACGGCTCACCATTCGGGCGAGATTTTGCGGGCGGCAAAAGTGGTGCCGGCGCTCAGCGAAGCGGTGGGGGATTGTTCTCTTTCCGTGGCGGTGAGCCGCCGTGCTTTTGACAGTATTATCAATTCGCTCACGCTTCCGGAGCTTCCCGGAAACCTTCCCGCAAAAGGAAAAACAGCTCTTGTTTTCGGGCGGGAATCGAAGGGGCTTTTAATTCAAGAGGTCGAGTCGTGCGCTTTTACCTGTGAAATTCCCGTACCGGGCAACATGAGTCTCAATTTGGCGCAGGCAGTTTCGGTGGTTTGTTATGAACTTTGCCGCTCGGGACTCTTAAATGGGGCGGGGATTATTGAAAGAACGGAATTGAAAAAAGAAAAAAAAGAGTTTGCCACCTTGTCCGAGATGCAAAATTTTTTAGCTTATGTAAAAGCGCATCTTTCGGAGCGATACCGGAATCAGCCTTGGACGAATGCAAGTATGGCGAAACTTTTGCAACGCTTGCAGCCGACACGGGTTGAAATGGGGGCGTTATTTGGTCTGGTTCGAAGTCTCACCGGGAGTTTTGCTCGTAAAGAAAAGGAATCCTCATGAATACATTCTATGAAATGCCGCCGGTCAGTGAGAAAATGAATGCGTTTCTTTTTTCTCACGGTTATGACGATTCCTCTTCTTGGCAGCTTGCAGGTTCTGCGGGTTCCGGGCGAAAATATTACCGCATTTCCGGAGCTTCGCGGGCTGCTATTCTTCAAGTAAGCGACTCGGCAAATGAGGATTTTTACCGGTTTGTCAATTTCGGAAAAGTGTTTTATGCCCACCATTTGCCCACGCCGCGGATTTATGCCGTCGATGAAACCGCCGCACAGATTCTTATGGAAGATTTGGGGAATGAGACGCTTTTTGAAAAAATGAAGGAAGACGAAGCCTCCATTGAACATTATCCGGATGTAATTCAAAGTTTAGTGAATTTTCAAAATGCTTCTTCTTCGGTTTTTTCCGCTCTTCCGGAACTCGGGGACCGCTGGTTCGGTTACGATGTTTTGAAGTGGGAGACTTCCTATTTTTCGGAAAATTATTTGAAAAAATACCGCGGCGTTCCCGAAATTCCTCAAGCAGTGGAAGAATTTTTCTCGGTGCTTGCCTGCGCTGTGGACGCGCATTCTAAAGTTCTTATGCATCGTGATTTTCAATCGCAGAATATTCTTCTCGGAAAAGACGGGAAAGTAGGTTTTGTCGATTTTCAAGGAGCTCATCACGGAAGTTTATTTTATGATTTGGCTTCTCTTTTGTGGGACCCTTATATAAAATTTCCGGTAGCGACCGTTCGGCGAATGTTTGATTTTTGGAAAAACGAACAAACGCTTTGTAGCGATTTTTCGACTCGCGAATGTTGGGTTTCTTTTTTGGAAGCCTCACTCCAGAGAATCATGCAGGCGATCGGCGCTTATTGCTTTTTATCTAAAGAAAAGCAAATTGAACGTTTTGAGCAATATATTGAGCCGGGAGTTGCTCAATTGAAAACATTGCTCACTCTTTACCGGGAAGAAAGCGTTGAACTGAATCCGGAAATTTATTCTTTCCTGATGAACGCGTGATTGAAGTTGTAGATAATTCCGCCTTGTACCGCCTGTAAAATAACGATGGCGTAGCCTAAAAATAAGGCGGCGAGCATTTGTTCCGAATTGATAGTATAAGCAGTTAAAGAGAGCAGGCTCCATTCTCTCACGCCGATCCCGTTGAAGGAAACCGGAATGGCGGTTATTAAAGTCGTCACGGGCATGATTACAAAGAGCAAACCCCACGAAATGGAAATTCCAACGGCTTTGAATACGGCAAGCTGCATTAAAATTACGAGAACTTGCATTAAAATGGAGCCAAGCATGGCAGCGAGTAAACGCATGGGGTATTTTTTGTAGTCTCTGAGTTTTTCGGCGAGGGCTCCGAGTTTTCCTTTTTTAAAAGGGTTAAAAGCAAGGCAAAGACAAAGGATCATTAAGAAAAGAGTCGCGGCAGTCATAAACCAAATAGCTTGTTTCGGGATAACTTCCGAATACGGCAGGGCAATCCAGAATAGCAGGCATAAAGCCAAAAGTCCGAACATTCTCGCCACAAAAACAGAAGCGACACTGCCTGCAATCACATTGTGAGCGCGCCCCAAAGCAACGGAACGGTAAGCATCGCCGCCCACGCCGCCGGGAGCAAGCAAGTTAAAGAAATAACCGGCGGCGGTGTATTTCAATAAAACGCCGAACTTCGGTTTTTGTTCGCCCGGAACAATCAAAAGGTAGTTCCAGCGAAACGCTTGATTAAGGATGATCAATTCTCCGAGCAAAAAAGCAATCAGAACCCAGCCGAATTTTGCTTTTTGGAGATTAACAATAATTTCCGAAATCGGAAACTTCCATAGAATCAAAGCGATGAGCAGCGCACTGATAATTAACTTAATGAACCAGGGTATTGATTTCATGGATTGTTGCCTGCGCTGTTTTTTTCCAGGAAAATTTTCTTGAATATTCGCATAATTCAAGGGAGTTTGTTTTTGTGTTTAATGCGGCTTCTATTTTGTTTGCAATATCAAGTTCGTTTTCCGGGTCGAAATAAAATGCAAAGTTTCCGCCGACTTCCGGCAGAGAAGATGTGTTTGAGCAAGCAACGGGGGTTCCACAGGCGAGACTTTCCAAAACAGGTAAACCAAATCCCTCGTAAAGAGAGGGAAAAACAAACAGATCTGATAAATTATAAAAATCCACAAGTTCTTCTTGGCTGACAGAACCCGTACATATTACAGATTGCTCTTCTATATTCAATTTTAAACGATTTTCAAAGATTTTTCCGACAAGCACCAAACAACATTCATCTTTGTTTTTTAATAAATCAAACGCTTTTAACAAGGCATTTAGATTTTTATGAGGTAATAAATTTCCGACATAAAGAATTATTTTTTTTGCTCCGGGAATCCGGTATTTTTTTTGAAGGTAACAAACTTCACTTTTATTTTTATGAACAAATTCCTTGCCTGCAGCGAGCGGTGTAACGGAAATTTTATCAGGTTTTACATTGAAAAATTCGATAATATCCTTTTTAGTATTTTCGGAAACAGTTAAGATTTTGGAAGCCTTTTTGCAAGCGAGTCCGATCATGAATCTAAAATAAAAATAATGGAATTTACTTGGTAAAAATTGCGGATATTTTAAATGTGTTAAGTCATGAATCGTAATAACTAATTTCCCTTTATAAAAAACAGGGATATTTAAATGCGGAACATGCAGAACATCAATTTTTTCCCGACGGAGTTTTTTATAAGGAAAAAATAATTGTTCCTTGATGCTGTAATTTTTTGCAAAAAAGGGAATCGTGGCACCGTCGCTTGGATTTCCCAAAATAACCTGATAACCGGAATTGATAATATGTTTGATATAAGTTCCAATACCGCTTTTATTAATCATTCTGGCATCAAGGGCAATTTTTAGCATTAGCCGATATACCTGCATGAATGAAAACGGCTTCGATAAACTAAGTTATATCTCGCAGGGTTATATAAATTTTCCGCCGTTGCCGGTGTTGCAAATAAAGTTTTTGCAAGTTCTTTTTTTACAAAAAAAGCATTTGTTCCATTTAAGTTAGTACCTACGAGTTGATATCCAAGTTCATTTCCTAAAATTTCAAAAGATTTTAAACTTGCTCCGAAATAATCGGTTTTATCCCAAACATGAGTGGGATTATAAGGCATAACCCATTCAAAATGAGGTGGAAATTTCGAGTTAAATTCAATCACAACGACTCGCGGTGATGTACATTGAATTGCTTTCCAGATATGATAATCATTGCCATCTATATCAATACTCAATAAATCAATTTGAGGTTCCGTAAAATACTTGCTGATAATTTCGTTAATATTTTCTGCCGTGATAAAATTATTCGTGATTGCCAGTTGCTTTTCTTCGATAGGTTTTTTAAATAAAATTCGAATATCTTTGCAGTGTTTCTTACTGCCTTCAATCCATAAACCTTTCCAACCTTTATGAAGCAAAAAATGACCGTTGCTTTCCAAACCGTTTTGAACTCCAAATTCAACAAATATTTTATTGGTTGTTCCGATTCGGTTAAAAATTTCCTCAATCATTCCGTCTTCATCGTTCTGAGAATAGACTTTATAACCGAAAGCCTCCAAATACAGCGGTTCTTTGAGACGGCGCTCCAATTCTAACCGGTCGTTGTTCCAGGAACACTCTTTGGTATGAAAAAAACGTCTTGTACGCAAGAGAAAATTTTTAAGTTTTAAAAACATGACTTATCCTCTTCGGTAACAATAGAAAATATTTTTTGCTGATAATAAATTTGCATAAAGTAGAAATTAGAAAATATTGGCGGTATGATGTCGGCGCTTATTTGGAAATTAGAATGTTTAAAAATTTGGCGCTCCTCTGTCGGAAAAGAGGAGGCAGTCGGTTCTCTTTATGAAACAATCGTGACTGCCGGTTCGCCTTTTGACCCTTACCGTGTATGGAATGATCTCCGTGAAAGGGAAAAACAGGGTAGTTTCTATATGGGGGACGGACTTTTGCTCCCTCATGTGCGCGTGAAGGAAATTCAAACTCCGCTTCTCGCT
>JAISUZ010000028.1 GCA_031271785.1 Fibrobacter sp.
CATTCGGAATTCTTCCATTGATTAATTAAGTTATTCCGCCACTCGGAATCGCAGGCCTCGCACGAACCGGAAACACAGTATTCGGTTTCTCCGTTTGCCTCTTGCGGAAAAACATCTCCCTCAAATGTGCCGCCGAGTTTATTACACTTCACCTGATGCCTTGCCAAAATCACCTGCCGTGCATAACTCTCCGACTTACCGCAATAGGCGGGAATACTTGCCGGCGCCTCACAACTCACCTTATTGAAACGAACACCATCAAAGAAAGCTACGTTGCCGCTGTAACAACCGTCATAAGTAATGCGGGCGCCTAATCCGTTCAAAAAGCAAATCTCCTCTTTGGAATTTTTAAACGTCCTGCTTCCGAAATCCCGAAAACGGTTCCGATAATCATCCGAGTTCGGAGTAACGATACACCCGGAGCGAGAAGTTTCAAAACAGGAAAAGGTACCGTAACGCCCCGGGAAATCCCACGTTTCGGCAAACAGAACTTCGTTATCTTCATTCACCTGAATACTCGCCGTACATTTTCTGGTATCGGCGCCGGTAGTCGAAGTAATAGCGGAAAACGCGAAAGAGCCAAACATCAAAGATAAAAGTAATATATACGGTCCAAGTCGAAACATCACGGCACCGCGTCCACCCGTAAGAGAATCAAGAGATCTTCCCATGTTTTATTGCGCACCGTCGTAGCCCGGACCGGATTTTTGGCATTATCCCGCAAACCCCGGACCGTAAGCGGAATCGCAAGCCGTTCAATACTCGTATTTAATTCCCCGGCGCTCACTTTCACCGTAATTTTTAAAACCGTCTCGCTCGTCCATGCCGTTTCCACACTCAATACTCTCGGCAAAGACTCCGGAAAATCCGTAAGCAGAGCCGCAGTCGTGTCCATCGGTTCGTTGAAAGTCACATTCTGTGTAATGGAAGATTCCGCGCCGGTTTTATTAAAATTGTTTGTCGCGTTAATCACAAAATTGGCCGTATCCGGAGCTATCGCCGCAGGCGCGGCGGTAATCTGAGGCTTCACCCGATCTTGAACCGTCAAAGGGCTCCCAAACGCCGATTTCCCTTTCCCGTTACGGGCAACAATCAAAATTTGTACGGAATCTCCTTTGGAAAACCAATTCGGAGCAGGCAAAGTAAAAACCGTATCCAAAACGCCGTTCGTAACCGACGAAGTTTCACCGGCAAGGCGGTAATTGACCTCAAACCGGGAAGACACCTTCGCATAAATTTCATAAGCCTCGGCATTCTCAAGACTGTTCCAGCGAAGCGGAACCGAAGCCGCATTGTAATTCACATCCGAAACCAAAACGACACCGCTCACCGGGCGCCCGCTGAAATCCGAAAACTCATTCACCGTAAAAACAAGCGTAGTATCAATCGCCTCGGAACTCAAAGCCGAATAAAGTTTCAGAGAAACCGAGTAAGCGGAGCTGCTTTCCCATTCCCCCAAAACAGGAAAAATCGTAAGCGTTTTCCCCGAATCTTTCCATGTAAAACCGGTAGCGATCAAAGAACCGTCTCCGGCTTTGGAAACGGAAATATTACCGTAACGCAACAAAGAAGAATTCACCGGTTCGGAAAATTTAAATACCAGAGAATCGTTCTTTTCGGCAACAGCGCGGTTATCCGAAGTAAACACAAACCCGAAAGCCGTTTGCACCCGGTCATAAACAAGCTGCGGCAAAACCGTCGTATTATTCTCTCCGTTCAAAGAACCCGTAATTTGCTTTCCGCTGTAAAGAACCTTATTCAAGGTGGCATCGTGAGCGACAAGAGAATAAAGCGCCTGTTCCGGCAAGGAATCAAAAGAGAAAAAACCATCCGCATTCACGGTAACGGGACCGAATGATTTCTGCTGAAAAACACAATCATTCGCATCTTGAACCAGAACGGAAACCGTCGCCCCCTGAGCAGGACGAACATCCAACCGGAACGGATTCTCCAAATTCCGATAAAACAAACTCCCTCTCAGAGAAGCCGCGCGCTTATGCAAAGGAACGGCGCGCGTAACATTCTCCGCAATAGCGATGTTCGTGTTACTCACGTTCCCGGCAAATCGAATAGAAGCATTACAGGAAGCCGAAGCATAACCTTGAGCGGAAACGGAAACCGCATAATTCTCCCCCACCGGAAGATTTTGAAAAGTAACACCGGAAACTCCGTCTGTTTTCCGAACGGCAGAATCAAGCAAAGGCAATTGAAAACCGGCGCCCGGAATGGGTGCGCCCGAAACCGCGTCAATCACATAAACATACAAGTCTGCGTAAGCATCCGTTTCGACCGTGGTGGCCGCGGCAGTAAAATTCGTGGAATTCTTATCGCCGCAGGAAACCAAAAGAAACAACGACAACAGAAAAAAGAAACGCCCAAAACTCATTGAATATCCCTCTTATAAAAAGTCGTTTAAGAAAATAAATTATCCTCCTATAGATGTCAATCCGTTTGCAACCTTTTTATGGCTAAATTACGGGCGGCTCCCCGCCGAGGCGGTGACCGGGCTCGCATTTTGCGCGCATCGGAACATCGCTAATTAAGCTAATACGGGTATCGCCACACACTTAGAATGTCTTACATGCAGCCACAAACTAAGCCGATGCGGCAAAACGGAGCCTCACGGAACCGGCATACCGCATTTCAGTATAAAAAACGAGTTTGCCGCTCCCATGAGTCTCCGCCTGTACAGGTCGCATCCCTGCCGCAAAAACAGGAATTTTATTATCTCTCATAAATCATTACCCCCGCTCGCCGAATATGATTGATTAAATCCGAATTAGTCAATGTATGAAAAATGGAAATATCAAATTGATAAGGGAGCAGAAGATCGTCAATATCCAAAGAAAGCTGATTGAGCTGGCTGTGTATCAGCCGATCTCCCATTAAGGTAATATCGACATCGGAAAAAGGTTTAAAAGTTCCTTTTGTTCGTGAACCGTATAATACCACTTTTTCAATATCTGCATATTGAGCAAAAACATCTCGCAGTTTAGCCAATTCTATGTCGGTTAATCCGTAATTCATATCAAACGATTTTGGATCTTTCGGTTTCTGCAACTTCCTTCATCTTTTCTTCAAATCGAGTAAACAAAGGGAAATAAATATCCTTGATTTTCTCATAGATTCGAGCAACGGCATGGTCATCATAAAGATGAACAGTCAAATTACGATCCGTCAGGCTCTCCATCCATTGTTTGTCATCAATAATATTTATTTCGAGTGCTTTACGAATAGCATCCCGTGAACCGTGAATATCTGTATAACCCTGATACTCGGCATAATCCTTCATGACTTTCCAAGCCAACTCATGTGTATATTCAAAACGTTGAATCAGCCCTTCTTCCAGAAGTTCATCCACTTCATTTCCATAATTCATTTGCTTTGTCACAATTTCCACAGCTTGCCTAAGCTTTGCAAGCGCTTTCCGGTAATTGGAAAAACGTTGTTCCCATCGAATGTCTTTTGATGCGTTCATAATCTTTCAATATATCTTTTATTATTAAAGTCATCTGCCGATGCTCGGAAATAATAATGAAATGCAGTCTATTCAATTTGAACATACATGTAAGAATACCGAGTATAAACTTCAAATTAGCTTAAAATTGAGACAATAATTACTGATTTTCATTTTTTTGGTTCAAATATTTCAAACATGGTGGCGGAATGCTCAAGTTGAATTCATATTCCCTTACTAAATTTATCCTATGAACCCATCTGAATCAAAAAAAGATGAAATCGAAGATGAAACCCTAGAAGGAGAAGAGACCTATCTTTCTAAGGATTATCCTTTTTCACAGATCAAAATCGATAAAGATCAATTCAGCTTGTTCGAATTGAAACGCAAATTTGAAGATAAGAATCGTCAGGACATTCTTATTGATCCTGATTTTCAGCGAAACTTTGTTTGGAGTTATGTACAAAAATCTGAATTGATAGAATCTATTTTAATGGGTATTCCCTTACCTGTAATCTACTTATTTGAACAGGCCGACGGGAAAAAACAGGTGGTAGATGGAAGACAACGACTGACCTCAATTTTCAGTTTCATGAATAATGAATTCGCCTTGACAGAATTGAAAATTCTAAATGATGAGAGCACAAAAAAATTCGAAAAACTAAATCCTTTACTGCAAGCAAAGATCGAAGATTACCAGATTCAAGCGTATTTGATCAAACCTCCCACGCCGGAACGCATTAAATTCGATATTTTTGATCGTGTAAACCGTAGTGGTACACAACTGAATCATCAGGAAATGCGCAATGCCTTGCATCAGGGAAAATCGACCCGACTTATTAAGGAACTGGCTGAAACACTTGAATTCAAAGAGGCAACAGGCAATGCCATTACCGATAAACGCATGAAGGGACGTTATATTATTATCCGCTTTCTCTCTTTTTACATGTTACAGATGGGGTGGCTAAAAGAGGAAAAAATAGAATACAAAAGCGATATTGATGACTTTTTATCCAAAACAATGATGTATATAAATGCCATGACTGATGAGTACATTCAAGAACTGCGGGACACTTTTTTAAAGGCGATGAAACGGTCGTATAGGATTCTAGGCTCTGATGGATTTCGCTTCACAAAACGAACCGATGAGGGAAACCGGAGACCGATCAATATGGCTTTATTCGAAGCTTTGACTTATCTATTTACTCATGATTTTATAGATTCAGCAAAGCCTGAAAATTTGAAAACTGAAATCGAATCTTTAAAAACGAAATTCGACAATCAAGGTTTTTCACAGCAAGTGGATAGCTCTACCAAAGTAGAGGAACGCTTTGCAGGAGTTTCACGCTTTGTGAAGGAGTATTATCATGATTAAGAACATTCAAATCCGGGGATTCAAATGCCTAGATGATGAAAACATTCATTTTGGCATGCTCAATATTATTACAGGCTTGAATTCTACAGGGAAGTCTTCCCTGATTCAAGCCTTGCTATTTTATTGTGAAGCCACCGAATATTCACGCAATGGGAAGCCATTTATATTGACCAATTTCGACGAAATGCGAAACAAGTACCTGAATAGTCGTGAGTTGCTTATTTCCGTAAATGACAATTCTCTACTTTTAACATCCGATGAATCCAAATGGGAGCAGGCAAGTCCCAATTCCTCCTTCCCTACTAAAGATCAAGGTCTGTATTATCTGTCAGAGAATCGTAGCGGTCCCGAAGAGTTGGCAAAACGTATCAAGAATCCAATGGTCGGTGATGATGGCTGCTTTCTGTTCAATCTTTTTGATTTGTACAAGTCTCAACCCATTGAAGTATCCTTACAAAAAACAAAAATTCAAACCCTTTCTCAGAATTTGGATTATTGGCTGAGTGAGATTCTAGGTGTGCGTATTGAATTGACAAGTCAAGTGGTGACGTCAACTAACTTAAAGATTAGCTACAAATTTGATGAACTTCCGGCTGTATCACCCTTGCATTTGGGAGCCGGTGTCAGTTATCTCGCCAAGATTTTAATCCTTTGTCTTTACTCCAAACCAGGTGAAGTTGTGGTGATTGAAAATCCAGAAATCCATCTGCATCCGGCTGCGCAATCGCGATTGGGAGTTTTTTTCTGTTGGATAGCCAAGGTTGGTGTCCAAATAATTCTGGAGACTCATTGTGAACATTTGATCAATCGGGTGCGCTATGAGACATATTCCAAGAATATCACTGCGGAAAAGGTAAAGCTATTTTACAAATCTTCACACAGAAATCCCTTTCAAAAAATTGAACTGAATGAGCATGGTCGTTATATTAGCGAATCAGGTGATCCAATGCAATTTCCAAGTGGTTTCTTTGATTCCACATTGACTGAGTTGCTGGAAATTGGCTGATGAATACTCATAAATACCAAATTGTACTTCAAGATGACTTGCTTAATGCTTATTACCAGTTTAAACAAGGCAATGCGTATGATACAATGCTTATATCCCGATTACTGACATACTACAAGCCACATCTTACTTGTGTTGCTCAACTAAGGCGCATTGGCATGGAGGATAGCGCATTATACCAGCAATTGACCGCTAGTGGATGGGTAAACCTAAACAATGAAGAACTTGCCCAACAAACGAGTTTGAAATTGATATTGAGTTCGGATCAGTCGGACTTTCCTTATGTGAATATTTTAGGATTCGATTCAATTGAACCGAATTATACAGGGACGTTTAAAAATAAGTCTCGTCAGAAAGCGATTGACCATCTCAAAACGCTCTGCCAAAATGCAAAGTCTATTTATATCTATGACCCCCATTTAGCAAAATATCAGGATCGCTCGAATCAAGCTGTTATGCAAGGTATTTTCGATTTGTTACCCATGAGACAAATTCTTTTGTTTAGCGAGAAAGATGCGTTCTTGCAATGCACAAAGTCATCGTGGAAAAAAAAGAATCCTCAACTGACATTTAAAAACTCTAGCATTTATAAAGACATGCACGACCGCTATTTGATTATTGATCAAAAAGTGGAAGTAATTTTGAGTAGTGGTTTCGACTATTTGTTTGATGAGAGTCGTGACTTTACTTATGTGGTACGTTTGTTACATTAAAAAATCCAAAACGCCTTTTGTCGGATGAATCAATGTAGTATTCTGTACAAAGCCTGGTTAGTTGATGTTTTATGATTATGGTATTTGTCTTTTGTATTTAATAGCGTTTCTTTCTATCTTGGCGATCACCCAATAGCACTATACCGTTTTTTTGAGCTTAGTGCAAACAGAAGTGGTATGAGTTAATGTTTTTTCTAGTTATAGACAGTCGCGGCAGGGATTTGCACCCGAACGGGCGGAGATGCGCGAAGCGCGGCTCCGTGGTGCACGCAGAGGCGAGGCAAAAGCCGATGCGGATGCGTTTGCACCATACAAGCCCGGTCACGGAACGCAGTGACGTGAGCCGCCCAAGAAAACTTAATTAGTTTGTCGTGCGGGACTTATTTTATGCGTTTCTCTTGGATTTGGCGTTTTGGATTCCGGATCGCGCTTCGCTTGCCCGGAATGACGGGAATATGAATTCGTACATTTATACAATCTCTTGGATTTACATTTTTATTAAAACATTAGATTTGCGCACCTATCAAGTTCGCGACCGCATGTAAGACTTTTCAAGTGTACGCCGCTCTTAGTCCGCATCAAGTGTAAAAAGGCGGGAATAAAGGATCGGAGCATGAAAATAATGTGAAAAATATCCGGGGAATGGCAAGACTGTTTCACTTGTCCAGGATTTACTTTCTCCGGTCGGTGCCGGACGATGAGAGATATTTCCTCTCTTTCCAAAGCTGCATCAGATAACCGAGACTTCCGTACGCGATGGCGAGTATGCCGAGGTGAATTATCGGTTTTGCGATTTCCTGCAAGCTCGCGCCCATTTGCTGCACGGAGAGCCACGCGGGTATCGCGTGAGTGGTGGGGACAATCCAAAACAGGATGTGCAAACCTTCGGGTATCGAAGTGAGGGGCCAGCTGAATCCCGAAACAAATAAAAACGGTATGGAGCAATAAAGGAATATTTGCATGGAACTTTCGCGGTGCTTAAAGAATTGCGCAAAGAAAAATCCCATTTGGATCGACGCGCTCACGAATGCAAATACGAAAAATACGAGCGGGAGAATTTGCGCGCGCGCCGGGAATCCGAATACGGAATACACGATAAAGTAATAAAACGCAAAAAAGAGTCCGTAGTGTATCAGGTAAGCGAGGCCGCGGCCGATCCAGCGAACGTATAAGGGTTCCGGTTTTTTCGGTTTGCTGTTGCGAACGGAAAGCCTTCGGTCTGCCCGCGCGCCGCCGAGAATGCCGATGCCGATCACGAGCGTTTGCTGTAAAATCACCATCAGCACGGCGGGCACTACATAATTTCCGTATCCTTCGGAGCCGTTGTATAACGTTTGAATGGATACGGGCATGGCGTCGCGAATCACCATCGCTTCTTTTTCGGAGTAGCCTTCCGCCTCTAACCGCATTATTTTAATGCCGGCGCTGATGGTCCCGGCGGCTAAAGAAAGTCCTTTGCCGATAGCGCTGTAAACCATGAAAAATCCGGCGTTTCCGTATAGCCCCACGGCGGTGCTGCCTCCGCGGCGAATGTCTCTTTCAAAATCGGCGGGGATTTCCAGAATGCCGAAGATTTTCCCCCCGGCCATCGCTTTTGCAGCGCTTTGAATGTCCGGGTAATATTCATAAACCGCAATTTGTTCCGTGGCATCGGTATAGCGAATCAGTTGCCGGCTGAGATTGCTGTTATCGCGGTCCACAACACCCACGGGAGATTCCCGCGGAATCTGATGCAAATACGGTAGCGGATAATAAAAAGCGTAAAACAGGCTCGCCGCCACGAGAAGCAAAACCGCCGCCCGGTCCCTGAAAAAATAAGACCATTCCCGTAAAGCCGTTACGAGCAAGGTTTTCATGCGAAATCCTCCTCGGGGTGTCCGCCGTGAAAATGCGTATCGTGCAAACGTTTACCGAGCCAAGCCGTTCCCGCCAAAAGCCAAAACAGCGTCATTCCCGAAAGAACCGCAAGAGGCTCCGTTACCGCAAACCGGCCGGCGGAACCAAACATCAAAACCGTTTGCAATTCCAGAAAATGCGTAAGCGGAAGGCACTTGGCAAAAATCTGCACCACAAGCGGCATCGCCTCAAGCGGGAATGTAATACCGCTGAACGCGAAAGAAGGTCCGCCGAGCACGCCGGCAGCAGAACAGGCAATGCGCATACTCCCGCTGATCGCGACCCAGGCCATACCGCCGGCCATACAGGCGGCAAGCATCATGAACATGCCGGCGGCCAAAAAAGCAAAATCCGGCGGCGCCAAACGGATTCCCGCGCGGGAATGCACCCAGGTAATAAAAAACAGCGAAAGAAGCCAAAGAAAAACAAGCGCCGGAACGAGCCGCGCAAAAATCGCAACCCGGTAATTCCCGTTCGCGGCAGCCAAAAGCCGGTCTGCATTATGCTCGCGCAAAGGCTCTGCGGCAAGGAACACGGCAACCACCATCGCCGCCAAATGGAATATGGCGGCAACCAGTCCGAGACCGAGATACATCTGATAATCCATCGCCGGATTATTCACCGCGTGAATTTGTACGCTAACAGGTTCCGGAAGATTGCGGCGGTCGAGAAACGCGGAAATCGTCCCGAGAATCGCCTGAATTTCCTTGAAAAGCATATTGTAAGCCACAAGAGATTGCCCGCTGAGATAAACCGGAACCACCGGCGCTTCACCGCGCAGAGCGCGGCGCTCCAAATCGGGCGGAATCTGAATCACGCCAAGCAAATCTCCGTCGCGCATCGCCGACTCGCATTCGGAAATATCCGGACAAACGCGCGCCACACGAATCACCGGACTGCTCTCCAGATTTTGCAGAATGCGGCGCACCAAAGGACTCTCGTCCTGCATCACAATACCCACCGGCAAATGCAGGGGCGTGCGGGAATTAAACAGCGTCACCGCAAACAGCGACACCAGAACCGGAAGAATCACAAGAAGAAGCCACAGCACCGGTTCCCGGCGGAGGAACGTAAAACGCATCACATTCAGAAAAGCGGTCATGTCAAACTCCCGGTTTTTTCAAAGAGTTAAGAAAAATGAACAACCGGTAAAGAATTCTTGCCAACCCGAAACTAAGAAGAACGGAAATCAACCAGCTCAAAAAAAGCAACACCGCTTGAAATTCCAATGCACCGGTTTCAAGATTCTTAAACTCGCCTTGCGGATTATGACCAATCGCCATAGAGACCATCAGTATCGAAATTGCCGCCGCAACAAGCAGCGCCACAATCCAATACAAACGGCCATTTCGTTTCCAATTCGAATCCGGATTTGAGCGGGACATAAAAGGAATATAAAAAAACAAATCATTTTCCGGGCGTGCCCCGGCGCCACTAAAACCGTCATGCTGATCCTGAATCAAGTTCAGGATTCAACAAATTCAAATGCTTTGGCATCAGCATCCGCTATAAAGCGCCGGGTCGGCGTGGCGCCGGGCTACCCTCCGGTCGGTGCTGCGCACTGCGCGCCGAAGGCGCGCACCCTCCGCCTGCCTCACGTGTTTTCGCGCGGTTCTCATGTGAAAATGCAACTCAAGTTCCTCAAGTATGAAATTTAGGGAATAGGGATTTGGGAATAGAAATGTGATTCCGGATTTCGATTCACAATTGAAACAGGACAATAACGATAAAAACCTGTTTTTGTCACTGCGAGCCGAAAGCGCGGCAGTCCATTTTCCTGTCATGGCGAGAGCATCGCCCGCGACCATCCGG
>JAISUZ010000049.1 GCA_031271785.1 Fibrobacter sp.
CACGGTCAAAACCGTACCGCGCAAAGCCCAGGACCGCTGAATGTCTTTGACAAAATGAGAATCCGGATCCGCCAAAAAAATATTCATATTCCTAGAATGTAACAAAATGAAACGGGGAAATGGGGGATAAAAGAGAGAAAACGAAGGATGGAGGTTCAAAATTTGATTTTATATCTTTGCATTTACTAAATGATACTATTTTTAGGTATAAAATTATGAATATAAAAAATATAACAGAAGATTTGCTAACAGTCAAAGAAGCAGCCGAATTACTGAAAGTTACGGAAGTGACCAAGCGATATATTGCCAAAGACATAATATTTTCGGTTAAAATTGGAGGTGCCAGACGGATAGTAAAAGGTGATGAAATGTAATCCTGATGAATTACTAAAAATTATCAAAAACAAATTGAAGAAGAACAAGAATTTTAGCGTATCTTATGACTAACATCACTCGTAAAGGCGGAAAATATTTTCTCCAAGAAGACAGAAAAAAAGGTGAAGAAAACATCTTTATTTCTCTGTTTTTGGAAAGCGAAGCAGGTAAGAAGTGGCTCATTAAGAACAAAATGACAGACAACAAACCACAAGAAAGCGAAAGTCCCGATTTTCTTTTCACTAATTCACAAGGAGAAAAGATAGGCATTGAAATAACAAAATTACTCAATAAAACAAATAAATTTAAGGCAACAGCGAGATTAAATACCATAGCCAACAAAGTAGTTCAATATTTTAAAAAAGAAAAAAACATTGCTTTGTCTGTGCTTATTGATGTTTATGATAAACGAAAAGTTAGCCCAAATTGGAACGACCATATCAGTTATTGCAACAATCCGGGTTTTGATAAAATAGAACCCAAAAATAAGGAAGTAGAAGATGCCATTATTAAAGCAATCACAAAAAAAGGCATTCCTGAATTGGGGCTAAAAAAGATAACTGTAACAGTAGCGCCGCATACATTCATTGTTACTTACGATAATGTCTTTTTCAGTCCACACACTTCTGCTCGCGTTAATAATAGTGGGATGTGCAAAGAAGACCCTTTTGAAGAACTACAAAATACAATAAACAGCAAAAACGAAAAATATGAAAGTTATAAGAAACAGTGTCAAAAATGTGATTTGTTGATTGTTTCAGAAGACAGCAGCGCCGGCAATTTTGTTTGTTTTTCCAACAACATTCTTAATCATAAATTCGATTCGCGATTTGAGAATGTTTATTTGCTTGATTTAGGTAGTTTTGCAGAAAATAGAGTTGTTGAATTAAGAAAAACTCAACCTTTAATAAACTTTTGATTTTTATGAGTTTGTCCGGAAACATCCTGTAGAAAAATGGGACAAGAAAACGTTTATTCTCTACGGTGAAAAAGACAACATGACGGAAAGAAGCATTCTTGACGCTTTTGCGGAAAAGAATCATTGCACTTTGGATGTTTTGAAAGGCGGAGAGCATTACTTCCACACCGCAGAACAACGGAATTATTCCGAAAATTGGGTACGAAACTGCCTGTAAGTCATTTTTTGTCCTTGTAAATCAAACAACTTTACAAAAATCTCACTTTTCTCTCAATTTTCCGTATTTTTCACTATTTTTAGAAATATGGAAATAAAACTTCCGCAATCGTTGGATTCTCAAACGGTTCCGCTTTTCGAGCGTTCGGTAAGACAAGCTTTAAAACGGGAGCAGGTTGTTTTGGAAGGTTCCGCCCTCACCTCCATAGACAGCGCCGGGCGCGCTTTTTTAATGGAAGCGAGCGGCTATGCGGAAAAATCGGGGCAAACCCTTATTTTGCAAAGTTTTCCGGAAAAATTAAAGCAGGAACTTTCCTCTTTACGGCGCGCGGAAATCCCTGAAAAAGAAAACACAGGGCATCAAAATCTGCCGGAATCCTTAGGCGCCTTTGCATTCGATGTTTTTTCCGATGTGAAAACCATGTTTTACTTCCTTTCGGAATCTATTTACTGGAGCACGTTCGGGCGGGTTGATAAAAACCGTTTGCGGCAAAAAGGCACCGCGCTTCAATTGCTTCGCCTCGGGAGTGATGCCACCGGCATTGTTTTCATTCTTATTTTCCTGATCGGGTTTACGCTTTCGCTCCAGAGCGCCATGCAGCTCGAACTTTTCGGAGCAGGGATTTACCTTGCCGCCGGCGTTGGGTTTTCGATGTTCGCCGAAATCGGTCCGCTCCTCACGGCAATTATTCTTGCGGGGCGTTCCGGGAGTTCCATTACCGCCGAAATTGCAAGCATGGTCGTTGCCGAAGAAGTCAAAGCGTTGCGCACCATGGGAATCAACCCGATTCAATATCTGATTCTCCCGCGCTTTCAGGCAATGAGTATCGCCGTGCCGCTTCTCACGTTTGCCGCATCGGTGATGGGGTGTTTCGCGGGGCTCCTGGTCGCGTTCTTTTATCTCGAAATCTCTCCGGTGGTCTTTTTGGAGAATCTTCAAAAAGCCGTCAACCTGCCGCTCATTCTGAAATGTCTGTTTAAATCGCTCGTTTTCGGGTGGATCATCACGCTCGTCGCCTGCCAAAAAGGGTTTACCGTTCGCGGCGGCGCCGATGCGGTGGGGAGCGCCACCACCTCCTGCGTTGTATTTTCCATTTCGGGAATCATCCTTGCCGATGCCCTGTTCTCCTTTGTTTTTTACTAGAGGCCTTTATGATTCTTTCCGTTCGTGATTTGAAAGCCGGGTATGGAAAAAAGATCATTTTGGAATCGATCTCCTTCGATGTGCAGCCGGAGGAAATTCGCGTAATTCTCGGGGGGTCGGGTAGCGGAAAATCAACGCTTCTCAATAATATTCTCGGGCTCGAACGGGCGCGAGCCGGAGAAATTAAGTTCTTAGGAGTCAAACTCCGCGCCGGCATTGATCCGGTGCCGAATTCCGTCCGGGTGAAAACCGGCGTTCTTTTTCAGGGCGGCGCCCTCCTCAGCAGTTACACGGTTTCGCAGAACATTGCGCTCCCGCTTTCGATACACCGTCCGGAACTTCCCGCGCCGGTAGTGCAGGAAATGGTAGCGGAAGCTCTCAATAAAGTGAACATGCTCCACGCGTTTCATAAACTCCCTTCGGAACTTTCCGGCGGAATGAAAAAACGAGCGGCGCTCGCGCGGGCCATTATTCTCGAACCGCAAATCTTGTTTTGCGACGAACCTTCCGCCGGGCTCGATCCCATAACCGCCCGTTCCCTCGATGATTTGCTTTTGGAACTTCGCGAAACGCTTCACCTTTCGGTGATTATCGTGACTCATGAACTCGAAAGCATTAAGGCGATAGGGGATAAAATTCTCTTTTTATCTTCAGGGAAGGTTCTTTTGGACGATACTCTTGAAAATGCGCTGCATTCCGCCGTTCCGGAAATCTCCGATTTCTTTAAAAGAATCGCGCCCAAAGAAAATGATGAGAAAAACAATGTAAATTTTAATTTCAGGTAAGAAAATGGAAACCACTCGAGCAGAAAGAATTCGTTTAGGAACTTTTTTGATTCTCATGATAGCGATCCTCATCGGCTTTTTGATTTATGTCGTGGGGGAAAAGTTCTCGGAAAAGTTAATTCCCTATTACACCGTTTTCCAGGAAGAAGTCACCGGGCTCACTCCCGGAGCGCAAGTAATGATTAACGGAATTGATGCCGGGCGCGTTACCGATATTCGCATAGACTCCACGAATCTTGAAAATGTGGTGGTTCATTTTAACGTTACCGATGAAATTCCCATTAAAACGGGAATGCGGGTAAATATGACGAGCGGCATTTCCCTGACCGGAAAAAAGAATTTGATGCTTTCCGGGGGAGACATTCACGAAGAAAATGTTCAGCCGGGGGGCCTTGTGCCGGCGGGCGCAAGCATGATGAAACAACTCACGGGACACGCGGAAACCATTTTTCTTAAAGTCGAAATGCTGATGAACCAATTCACAGCCATTCTCTCCGACGAAAACGTTTCCAACTTTTCCACCATTTTCCGAAATTTAAGCGAAACCACAAGCAGCATCAATCGCTCTACCACCACCAATGAAGCTCTGCTTTCTTCATCCCTTAAAAAAATGTCGCAAACGATAACTCACGCCGATTCCCTTATTCTTGAACTTCAAAAAGCGGAAATCAGCAAAACCTTTACTCTGCTCAATTCCAAAATTGCCGAAGCCGATGTAGGGAGTGTGGTGGAAAGCCTCACATCATCTTTGAATTCGATGGATTCCACCATGAGGGCTTTTCAGCTCGCCGCCAAAAGAGTGGACCTGACCGTTTATAAAAATCAAGATGAATTATCGTCTGCCATTCGCCAACTCAAAGAAACGATGGAAAATTTAAGCGATTTCAGCCGTCAAATCCGGGAAAATCCTTCTCTTTTACTTCGTCCGGATGAAAAACAAGACCGCCCCCGTTAGAGGTTCATATGCACAAATTATTCTTATTACTTTGTATGGCAGCGCTCGCCGCTCTTTCCGGGTGCTTTGGAAAATCGGCGGGGGAAACCCGCTATTACATGCTGGATTACCCACCGGTTGTCAGCGAAAAAATGAAAGCGGCGGCTCCTTACGACTACAACGTGCGCCTGAAAGAATTTACCATTGCCGAAGCTTACCGCCGCAGTAATTTGGTGTATCGTTTGTCTCAGTACGAACTGCTTTTTTACAACTTTGAAGTTTGGGCGGTAAAACCGGAACGGCTCGTAAGCGACGTCATTTACCGGCATATAAAAGAGGCGAACTTATTCAAGGAATTTTCGCGCGAAGTCGGAAACGAAGAACCGGATTTTGAACTCACCGGCGACATAACCGCGTTAGAGGAATTTGACGATGAAGACGACTGGTATGCTCATGCCACCATCACGTTCACGCTGCAAAAGTACCGCAATAAAGAAATTGTCTGGAGCCGCCGTTTCGATTACCGGCGCCCGGTAAAACAGCAGGAACCTGTTTTTGTAGTGCGGGAACTTTCCGTGATCCTCGAAACCATGAACGGAGAAGTGATCACTTCTTTGGACAGCCTGTTTTCGGGCTTCAAAGCATTGCCGAAAGAAACAAAAACGGTAAAACCGGAAAATTCCGAACAAACCGCATTGGATTCGGTTATCTTGCCGCCGCCTCCGGACTTTGATCTTCCGGCGCCGGAAAATACCGGGTTGTAAAGAAATGATTTATGGGCGGCTTCCTCCGCTTCGCTTCGGAACCGGGCTGGCATTTTCGGGGTGGTAAAACCGCCTGCTGAAACGGAGCCGCGCGGACACTTACCCGAAGAACAAAAAGCACGCGTCTCCGCCCGTTCGGGTCGCATCCCTGCCGCATAAAACAGGTTTTTCGGTCATGAAAGGTTATAGGGAATGGATAATTCAGTCATTAAGAAATGGCGATCCGGAGAGAAACAAATTTTCCGGATCACCAATCACTATTCACTATAAATCACTTCTTCCACTTAAAAGTCTTGGAAATCCAATTAGCGAGCAGTTTACCGTCGTGCGCCGCCTGCTCCGAACTCGGATGCCAATCCGCGCCGTAACCGTAAGTGCCGTCTTGCGGCGGAATCGTAAACCGGTAAATTTGAGAATCTCCGGAAGCTTTCAAATGATCCCGGACAGAATCCAAAAAACGCCGGCAAATGGTAAGGCTCCGGAACGTATAACCGTGTTCCGCCTCCTGCACATAATCTGCCGGCAGAGTCGCCCGCACTTCATCGGAAACCGGCGGATGATTATCCGAAAGGACAGGACCTTCCATCAGCACAATCGGCGTTTTCGGGTAATGGGCGCGGATTTTTTGAATTAAAGAAAGAACCGCGTTTGTAAAAGCCGCCGAATCCGGGATTCCCATGGCAAAATCGTTCGTACCGAGATTCATCAGCACCATATCCGGAGTCCATTTGGAAAAATCCCAACGCGAATCGGAAAGCGGAGAAACCTTATCATAATAGGGGAGCATCGTCTCTTTCATTTCGCCGTCAAAATTCCGGTAAACGCCGCGGCCCGACGCGCAAACCAAGTAAGCTTCGGCATTCAGCGCGCGCGCCGCCACGGAAGCGTAACTCATGGAAGCATCTTCGGTGGTGATACTAAAAGCATCTTCCTTAACGTGATCCAAAATTCCGTAACCGCAAGTAATCGAATTTCCTACAAATTCAATGCGCCGTTTTTTGGGGCGGGGGAGTTTTGCAGGGGCAGGCGTACCCAGAATTTCAAACCCCTGGAAATGCGCCTCGCCGTAGAAAGCTTCCGTTCGTTTATAAACCGTCACGGTATGAAACCCGGGCTTCAAATCTTTGGCAATCAGGTGTTCGGATTCTTCGTTCGTGGCGAGATTCAAAACAGACGTTTTTTCATCCACCGTTACATTAAACACGCTACCCGGGCTTTTTAACTTAATTTTAAGCGCCGTTCCCTTAAAAGCAACCGTGAAAGAAGTACCCGACCAGGCGGTCATCAGCGTATTTCCTTCAATGGAATGGCGCCCTTCCACACGAACCGCCGGATTTTTGAAATCCACAAAAGTCCATTGGTCCTGAGCCATAGTACAAGTCGCCGCCGTCATAAAAAATGAAATAAGTTTCTTCATAAATACGAATATAAGAAAATCCCGCAATCCGCGATCCGAAAACCCGATAATGATTTAATTAAGGACAAATGAATGAATCTAAACGTATTGAGTTTACGCTTATGGAAGATATTAATCAATTTAATCATAACAAGTTTACATAATATACATTATCGGACAGATTGGTTTGCAACAAAACAATCCCATATTTAAGAAAACTCAGCGGGATTACGGAACCGCCACCTTAAAAGATTGATTATTCACTTTCACCAGAAACATACCTTTGGCTTCCACCGGAAGTTCCATCGTTTGGAATAATCCGGAAGATTTTCCGTAAATTTGCTTTCCCAACAAATTATAGACTTCCACTTGAGTATCCGCCGGTAAATAGTGAATGATAATCCGGTTAACCGCAGCCCGAACTTGAATCGGCCTGTGGAAAAATTTTTCAGGCGTAATCAGCGCCGCTCTCTCAAGAATTTCATCATTAATTGCATTTGCCGAAATGGAGACACTTCCCGATTTATTGTGTGTTGCCGAAGAGGCATAACGCACCAGAACCACCGTATTCGAATCATTCAAAATAAATCTTGATATCAGGAAATTCTTCTTCCAGGCCGTTCCCGTATTCAGTACATATTCGATTCCATCTATTTGAGGGAAAACACAATCATGAGCGGTAAGAGTCATGGCTTTTATGATTTCTTTCACGATACTGTCGGCAGGAGGTCTTTGATTTTGTGTTATAAACAAATAATCGGCATCCCGGGGTAAACGAACGATAATATCACTTTCCGAAGCAAAATAGTTGCCGTTAAGATGAAGTTTCGTAATATTCTGATTTTCGGATAAATCTAAAGCCGTTAAGTAATTATTGGCGACGGAGAGAAAGGAAAGTTCGGTATTTTGGGAAAGATCCAGCGTTGTCAAGTTATTAAACGAGACATTCAAACTTTGCAGCGCCTTAAAATGTTCGATTCCCGCCAGATTTTCAATTTTCTTGAGAAAAATGTTCAATTCGGTAATATCGGCAACATCCGAAGCATAAATAGGCTCCCCTGCGGATTTCCCGGTAAGTTTATAGACTTCCGCGAGGAAATTCGTATCGGCAAAAGAAGCGGAAATATCTTCCTCGGGGACTATGATCTCCTCTTGAGAAAAAACATTTACCGAAAAAATTAGTGAAAAGAAAAGAACAAAAGATAAGTTGACGGTTTTCATAATAACCTCCTTTATTATTAAACCCTACTTTAAATATAAAAAGTTTCTAAGGATTTTTTGATTTTTTTTCATAAACTTTTTTTTCTACATTACTTTTCTATGAAATCGGCAAAATATTTTGTGTTTTTTTTCATTTTAGCTTCCGTTACCCTCCTTTTTAATGGCTGTGCTTCTTACCGGAAAGCAAAAGTAGCCAAGGCATTGAGCAAAATGGAACTTGAACTTTCCGCTATCCGGCTGGATTCCATTGTGGTAAACCCGGCTTTATTTGAAAAAATTCAGTCTGCCCTCTCCTCCCCGCTCCCGAATCCGCAGATAGTTCTGTTTGTGCAAAACCTTTCCCGCGGGATTATCAACGAAGAACTCGGCAATATTTACTTAAAAGCCGATTTTCAAATCAAAAACCCAAATGAAGACACTCTTTGGATCCGCGGAATTCAAGGAAGTGTTCGCCTGGATTCTCTTTTTACGCTCCCGGTTCGGGATTCTCTCGTAACGGCGATTGCTCCCGGAACTCAAACGATTTCTCTGCACTCGTTGTTAAAAGCGGATCAAACGCTGTTTTCACTTTCCAAAGTTCGCAAAATTGAAATCAAAGGAGAACTTGCCGTTTCCCGGAAACCGGACGGCGAGCCGGTGCGGTTTGATTTGAATGAAACCAAGGTTGTCACCGAAGCCGAAATGAACGAATGGTTAAACTTGGCGCGCTCTTCGCTTTTGAACGGCTTGATTGATGAGTGGGCCGGGGCTTTTTTAAACTTAAACGGATTAGGTAAATAATGAACCGTCATTTCGTCCCTGAAGATTTGAACCCGGATTGTGTTGAATCCATTGAAGCGCTTTACAAGAATTTATTGAACTTTGAAATTCCGCCTCACGCCGCCGATTTACGCGAGTGGATCTTGCGTTGGAGCGAACTCGAATCGGTGCTTGCCGAAGTAAGTTCCCGCCGTTATGCCGCCATGACCTGCAATACGGCCGATGAAACCGCCGCTTCGTCTTACGCGGGTTTTATCGAAAATGCGGAACCCGTGATGAATCGTTACGGAGACCTGCTTCGAAAGAAAATGATGCAATCCCCTGCCCTCTCCGCTCTTGAACCGGAATTCGGAATGTGGTTCCGGAATGTGCGCGTGGCTCTCGAGCTTTTCAATGCCGAAAATATTCCGCTGGAAACCAAACTGAATCAGGAAATCCAAGCCTATCAAAAAATTACGGGCGCCATGAGTGTGATTCATGAGGGAAAAACAAAAACGCTTCAGCAAATGGCCGTTTATCTGGAATCTTCCGACCGTCATGTGCGTGAAAATACATGGCGTGCCATTACGGAACGGCGGCTTCAGGATAAAGAGCAGTTAGACGCCGCGTTCGATAAGTTATTCAGCCTGCGTATTCAAATTGCTAAAAATTCGGGTTATTCTCATTATTTGGATTACATTTTTAAGGCAAAAGGGCGTTTTGATTACACGCCGGAAGATTGCCGCCGGTTTCATGAAAGTATTGAAAAACTGATTCTCCCCCTTCAAAAGGAACTTTACGAAAAACGCCGGAAAAAATTGGGGATTGTTTCGCTCCGCCCTTGGGATTTAAGCTGCGATATTTTAGACCGCGCGCCGTTAAAACCGTTTCAAACCGGGCAGGAACTGATTGAAAAATGCGGCGCGATCTTTGATAAAATTCACCCGCAAACCTCTGCTTGGTTTCGGCGGCTTAAAGAGGAAAACCTGATTGATCCGGAAAGCCGCCTCGGGAAAGCGCCCGGCGGCTACCAAATCGGGTTCGACGAATCCCGCGTGCCTTTTATCTTTATGAACGCCGCCGGTACCGATCAGGATATTTATACCCTGCTTCACGAAAGCGGGCATGCGTTTCACCAGTTTGCCATGGCAAACCAGCCGATTATCGCTTACCGCGATATTCCCTCCGAATTTGCGGAAGTCGCAAGCATGAGCATGGAACTTATCGGCGCTTCGCAACTCAATGCATTTTACCCTGAAAAAGAGGAAGCAGCGCGGAGTTTTGAGCATGAACTCGAAGGAATCATTCATCTTTTCCCGTGGGTGGCAAGCATTGACAGCTTCCAGCATGAACTTTATTCCCGCCCGAACCATACCGCGCAAGACCGAAAAGAAATTTGGGGTTCCGTAACGGATCGTTTTGACGCAGGGATCGATTATTCCGGTTTAAAAGATGCCCGTGCTTACCTTTGGCAGAAACAGCTTCATTTATTCGAAGTCCCGTTCTATTATATTGAATACGGGATCGCGCAGCTTGGGGCGTTGCAAGTATGGCAAAATTTCCGGAAAAATCCGGAAAAAGCGCTTCGTGAACTTTTTGCCGCGGAATCTCTCGGCAGCAGCCGTGCGCTACCGGAACTCTTTTCCACGGCGGGTGCGCACTTTGATTTTTCTCCGAAAACCATTGAGCCTCTTGTGACCGAACTCTGGGACGAACTCTCGAAGTATTAA
>JAISUZ010000104.1 GCA_031271785.1 Fibrobacter sp.
ACTATTGCCTCGACTCCCGCGAACTCGGGTATTTCCCGAAAAATAAAATTCTCGGAAAAGTCATTCGTTAAAACCGCTTCGTTTATCAATAATGTCCTCCCTGTTTTTATGGATGGGCGGCTCCCTCCATTTCATTCCGGGACCGGGCTCGCATTTTGCTAAGCGACAAGTCGCCAAGCAAAACGGAGCTTCGCTTATCTGTTCTTCGGGTTCATACCTCACCCGCGAATCTCCGCAGTTCCTGTCGCATCCCTGCCGCGAATCCGATGCAAATCTCAACGTTTCTTGCCAAATCGGAGCGGCTTCCAGCCTAAAAATTTGTCTCACCAAGTGGCGGCGCAGATGAAGAAAGTCTTCCATGCCTGTTCGAGCTTGACAAATGCGCAAAAAGTATTGAGAACCGCGTTTGGAAATAAAAAAATGTAACTCGAATTCTTCCGGTACGAAAGTCAGAAACACAACAATTGCAAATTACGAAAAAAACCTTGGCATTGCATTTAATTACATAATTCGTAATGGAATACCGAGACGACCCTTAATCCAACGTATGCACGAGCAGGCCGTCGCGAAGCTTGGGTTCAAACCAGGTACTCTTCGGAGGCATAATCTCGCCCGCATCGGAAATCGCCATCAACTGATCCATAGTCGGGGGGAACATGGCAAACGCACAAACGCACTCGCCCGAATCCACACGGTCCACGAGCCCCTGCAAACCGCGAATCCCGCCGACAAAATCAATCCTCGAAGAGGTTCGCGGATCGTCAATTCCGAAAATCGGAGCAAGCACAAGGCGCTGCAACAAAGAAACATCGAGCGATTCCACCGGGCCGAGATGCTTCAGGAATTTATCCATAAAGCGGCAGGAATACCAAACGCCGCCGAGATACAAATTCACCTGATTCGCGCTCTTCGGATGCTCCATTCGGGCGATAGGCTCCACATGGCAAACTTCTTTAATTTGTTCCAATACCGTTTCGGCGGAAAGACCGTTAAAGTCTTTGAGCACGCGGTTATAATCCATAATTTTAAGCTGGGTGGACGGAAAAAGAATCGCGAGAAACCGGTTGTATTCTTCATCGCCGCGGTTATGCGGATTTTGCGCCGCCCGGTACGAAGCCGCGCGCGCGCCGGCGGCACTGCGGTGATGTCCGTCGGCAATATAGCACACCGGCACTTCTTCGAAAGAACGGCAAATGCTTTCAATTTCCGCATCGTCATCAATAATCCAAACCGTATGCCCGAAACCATCGCCGGCAGAAACAAAATCATACACCGGCGATTGCTTTGTGATACCCGAAAATAAATCAAACTGTCCTTGATCGCGGTAAGTTAAAAACACAGGCCCTGTGTTCGCGTTCGTAGCGATAATATGGCGCAAACGGTCTTCTTCCTTATCGGCGCGGGTAAGCTCGTGTTTTTTAATCGTTTCATTAAAATAATCTGCTGCGGGAACACAGCACACCAAACCGTATTGCTCGCGTCCGTTCATCGTTTGCCGGTAAACATAAAGACATTTTTTCTTATCGTGGGCAATCACGCCCTCTGCAATCATTCTATCCAAATTCGCGCGGGCATGGGCATACACTTTCGGATCGTAAGCATCCACACCGGGGAGCTCCAATTCGGCGCGCGTCACACGCAGGTAAGAATGCGGGTGTCCTTCCGCCATTTTAACCGCTTCTTCACGATTCATCACATCGTAAGGAAGCGCAGAAATCGAAGCCGCTTCGGTCGGGCGAGCCGGGCGAAGCGCACAAAAAGGATAGATATGCAACATAGAGGAGTTTCCTTTATTTGAAGCCTGTTTTAACACATCGCGGTCTTCGCTGACCAAATTCCGGATAAACGTATTTTTCTTTTCTATATAATTTTTCTTGCGGAACGTTACGACAAAGTAACCGATCCAAAAGAATACAAAAGCAAAAACAAGAGAAATAATCGTAATCCCGAGCAGGAACGCGAGCAAATGCCCGGGCGCGTTATGCCACAAATTGGAAATCACATCGGTAAAATTCCGAAAGGAAAGCCCCTGCATCTCATGTAAAAAATCAAAACGGATACGCGGCGGATTCAGCAAGTGACGCCCCAGCATATAACTCACCGGATAAAAGAAACCGAACTGTGTGAGGGGATTGGCGATAAACGAAGCGACCACTCCCGGTATTTTCGGAAGCCGGAGTGCTGCGCAAACCGCTACCGTTAAAATAATCGCGATACCGAGCGTCGGCATAATCCCGATAAACACGCCGAGCGCCACGGAAAAAGCCACGCGGAAAGCGTTTTGACGCACCGGAAACATACGATGAAAATAAACGCGGCGGATTCTTGTAAAGCGAGATTCTTCGTTTTCTTTCTTAAATACTGACATGCGCGCAAAACTAGAATATTAACTAGATTGTGTCTTATGAAACACGCCATTTCACCCGAAGGATTCGACAGGTTCAAACGCGAGTGGGAACACCTGAAATACCGGGAACGCCCCGCCATCAAAACGCAGATTGCCGATGCCGCCGCCGAAGGCGACCGCTCCGAAAACGCGGCTTACACCTACGGTCGCATGCGCCTTCGCGAAATCGACCGCCGGCTCAGAGAACTCGACCGCATCCTCGACGGCGCGCGGGTGGTAAAAATCGCCTCCCCCGGAGACGGCTCCATCCGTTTCGGCGCAAGCATTGAACTCCTGGAACACGCCACCCGGAAAACCAAAACCTACCAACTCGTCGGCACGCAGGAAATCAACCCGCTCGAAGGAAAAATCAGCATGGAATCCCCGCTCGGCAAAGAACTGATCGGAAAATGCTGCGGAGAGCAAATTTGTATTCAAACGCCTCGCGGCAAAAAAACGTTCACCATCTCTCAAATTATTTACGCATGACTCCCTTTATCGACACTCACTGCCACATAGATACTTACGAAGAAATGAGCGGCACCTCCTTTGCGGAATTATGGAAAACGCTGGACCCGAAACCGGCCGCCTTTATCCACTCCGCCTGCTCACCCAAAGAATTTGAATACGCAAAAACCCTGCCCGCGCTTTACCCGGAAGCCTGCTGCGGCTACGGCGTTCACCCGCATTACATCGACGAATACACCCCGGAGCTCGACGCACCGCTGAACGCACTCCTGCAACTCCCGCGAACCGTCGCCTGCGGAGAAATCGGGCTCGACTACCATTACGGAAAAGACAATCACGAAAAACAGAAAAAAGTCTTTGAACACTTACTTGAAATCGGAATCCGCAGCGGAAAAGCCATCACGCTTCACCTGCGCGAAGCCGAAAACGACAGCCTCGCCATCTTAAAAAACGCCCATTTAAAAAACACCAAAATCCATGTGCACTGCTTCACCTCCACGCCGGAATTCGCCGAGCAACTCCTCGCGCTCTCCGATACCCTGTACATCGGATTCACGGGCATCATCTCTTTTAAAAATGCAGACAACGTAAAAGAAGCCGCACGCAGAGTCCCGCTTGAACGCCTCGTACTTGAAACCGACGCACCGTATCTCGCGCCCATCCCGTTCCGCGGAAAACCCGCTCACCCGGGAATGATCCCCATCATCGCCGAACACCTCGCCCGCATCAAAGAAGTTGAAACGGAATTACTCATGGAAATTTGTCTGAAAAATTCCAAAACACTTTACGGCATTTAAGAATTTTAAAAAAGGGCGTGCCCCGGCGACATACCCTATTACGACTAAATGCGATCTATGTGAGCCTTTAGTTAATGTGCGCCGGGTCGGCGAGCTCCGGGCTGCCCACCGGTCGGTGCTGCGCACTGTGCGCTTCGCGCACACCCTGCACATGCCTCACGCGAAGAAAAGGCGTTCATATATGCCTCCACAAACATTGTCAGCACGCAAGCGTATTGACGTTGTTTACCGCATCAATTAAGTACGTTCCGACATGGTAAAACTTTCTAATAGTGCGGTGATACCTATTACCGCATTAATTGAGTTCGCTAAGGCATGAAAGACTTTACAAATCTGCGGTGATGCTTATTGTTCCGGCATATACAAACGCCTTGAAAATGTAAAATGCAACTCAAGTTCCTTGGGAATTGCAATCACGCAAATAGGGATTCGGGACAAAGTGGCGATGAACTTGTCTTGGCGAGGGCATAGCCCGCGGCCATCCGGACCCTGTATTGTTCTTCACCGGATTCTCGGATCAAGTCCGAGAATGACAAAATATCTTTGATCGCCGCACGCGTTCCGCGTTCGCGATAACATTCACTGCGTGAACTTGATGAATGCGCAAGATGAATACTCGAGTTCTTGAATTTTCTTACCTTATCCCTAAATTTCATACCTGAAGAACCCGATTTCGGGCAGGGATAGTGACCCGAAGGGCGGAGACGCGGAAAGCAGGGTCCGGCGGAGAGCCGCGCGGCTCCGTTGCACTTGGCGAGAGCCTTAGTGCAATATAGCCCGACCCGCGCTTCGCGCGGGGCACGCCGTTTTTATAAAAGATTTTCCAAGTGCGCGGGCTTTCTTATTCCCACTCGATGGTTCCGGGCGGTTTGTGCGTGATATCGTACCACAGCGATCCGGCGCCGGCTTCCTGGAGGGTGCCCCAGAGTTTTTGGAGGAGCGCGAAGTCGATTTCCGCGAAGTTTGCGGTCATGGCTTCGGAGCTATTGATGGGGCGCATTACAATGCAGGGTTTGTTTTCTGCACGGAGCGGGAGAAGCACTACGGGCATTTGCCAAATTTGTTCGTAAAGTCCGTTTTGCTGCAAAAATTCGGTGCAGAGGTTATCGAATTTGCGGAGGGTGTCAAAATTTTCGCGCGTGGCGAATTGCCGGACAAGAACGGGTTCTTCTTTGGAGACGCTTCCGATTTCAAGGACGATACGGTTGATGGCTTTGAAGCGGTTTACAATGCCGGTGCTGTAATTTTCGCAGGCTTTCCAGTCGAGACCTTGCGTGGTGATGAGGAACGGTTGGGCGTAAGTTCTGCCGTCGCCCTGTACGCCCACGCTTTGGATAGGGAGGAGGTTTCCTTCGATTTTATTTTCTGCAAGCCAGGCGGTGAGCCCTTGTATGCTTTCGGCGCCCGGGAGTTCGCTTTTGCCGTCGGAACAAAGGAGGCGTACGCCGAGACCCGGCCCCGGGAACGGATGGCGCCATACGAGATTATGCGGTATGCCGAGTTCTTCGCCGAGGAGCCGGACTTCGTCTTTGTAAAGGTCGGCAAGCGGTTCCAAAAGAAGCCCCGCATCCATGAGGTCCAAGACTTCTTTGACGCGGTTGTGGTGTGTTTTGATGAGTTCGGCGTTCGGAGAGTTTCCGCTTTCGATGGTGTCCGGGTAAATGGTTCCCTGAGCGATCATCCATTCTTTCGGATTGAGGTTCAGCTTTGCCATTTCTTCGTCTTTTACCTGTAAGAACGTGGCGCCGATGCTTTTGCGTTTTGCTTCCGGCGCCGTGATGCCTTCGAGGTTTTTGAGGAAGGTTTCGCTTGCGTCCACGACTTTGAGGTTGGTCATGCCTTCGGCATCGAGAAACTTTTTCACTTGCGCGGATTCGTTGAGGCGCATCATGCCGTGATCCACATGGAGCCCTAGTACGCGTTCGGTGCCGAGAATCCGGTTGAGCAGAACGAAAGCTACGGTGGAGTCCACGCCGCCGGAGACGAGGAGGAATACTTTCTTATCGCCGACTTGTTTCAGCACCTGTTCGGTGATGATCGGGAGATAGCTTTTCATGTTCCACGATTTTTCACAGCCGCAGATAGCGATAAAGTTTTCGAGAATTTTATTTCCGTATTTGCTGTGAGTGACTTCCGGGTGAAATTGAATGCCGTAGATTTTTTCCTGATCGTTTGCGACCGCGGCGACCGGGCAATCTTTGGTGTAAGCGATAATGCGGTAAGAGGTGGGGAGTTCGGCGACGGCATCGCCGTGGCTCATCCACATGGGGGAACTTTTCGGGAGTCCTTTCACGAGTGGGTGTTCGGGTTCGGAGAGTATTAAATCGGCGATACCGTATTCTTTGACGGCGCCGGATTGAACGGTGCCGCCGAGTTGTTTGGCGAGGAGCTGATGTCCGTAGCAAATGCCGAGTTTCGGAACGGGGAGTTTCAAAATTTCAGGATTGTAGGCGGGAGCGTTTTCGGCGTAAACGCTCGCAGGGCCGCCGCTGTAAATAATGCCTTTCACACCTTTGAGATCTTCTACGGATACGGTCGGTTGGTGAATTTCCGTAAATACGCCGAGGCGGCGAATGCGGTTTGCGATGAGGTGGGAATACTGTCCACCAAAATCCAGGATGACAATTTTGTCTTTATTTATCATGAGAATTTCCCAAGTGTCGAGCAAGTTCGATTAAAGTTTGCACCCCGATACCGGTGGCGCCGAAAGCGGTGTATTTCCATTCTTTAGTGACAAAGGCGGTGCCTGCGATATCCCAATGCGACCACTTTATGTTTTCGGGGACAAATTCTTTGAGGAAAAGCGCGGCGGTTACGGCGCCTGCTTCGCTTCCGATATTTTTCATGTCGGCGAACGGTGTTTTGAGGCTATCGCCGTATTCTTCTTCGAGAGGCATTTGCCAGAATTTTTCGCAGGAGGCTTTTCCGCTTTCGATTACGGCTTCTGCGAGTTTTTCATCGTTTGCGAAAAATCCGGTGACGGCGTAACCGAGGGCGCGCGACATGGCGCCGGTTAAGGTCGCGAGATCTATTAAATGTGTTACTTTGTATGAAGCGGCTTCGGAGAGTCCGTCGCTTAAGATCAAGCGACCTTCCGCATCGGTGTTATCCACCATGACGGTTTTGCCGTTTTTCGCTTTGAATATATCGCCCGGCAAAACCGCACCGGCGCCGATAGCATTTTCGGCAAGTACGAGAACGGCAGTTACCTGAACCGGGAGTTTCAAAAGCGCAACGGCGCGAATTGCAGCAAGCGTTGCTGCGCTGCCCGACATATCGCTGATCATTTCCCACATTCCGTTTTGCGGCTTTAAGCAAAGTCCGCCGGTATCAAAAGTGATTCCTTTACCGACAATGCCGAGATGAACGCCTTTGACGGCTTTCACGGGGCGGTATTCGAGAGTAACTAAACGCGGTTCGTTTTTGCTCCCTTTGCCGACGGTGACAAGTCCGTTGAAGCCTTCTTTTACGAGGGCTTTCATGTCGCGGATTTTGATTTTCAATCCGCATTCCTTAGCCACTTTTTCCGCTTCGAGCGCCATGCCGGCCGGCGGAAGATCGGAACCCGAGGTATTGATTAAGTTCCGCGCGAGCGTGATGGATGCTTGTTCCGTTTCGACTTCGGCGGCGATTTTCTTGAACTCTTTTACGCGCTCCATGGCGACGATTTCAAAAGTAACGGCAAATATCTTTTTCGGTTTGCTTTTATAGCGGTCAAAGGAATAGCCGGCGTAAGCGAGTCCGTGGAAAACGGATTTCACCTGCTCGGCGCTTGCGTCGGCGAGGAATAAATTCACGCATTCGATTTGTCTTTTTTGAGCATATTTGGCGAGCCGGTAAGCCGCCATCCGGAGATGATCCAATGGAGAGAGTCCGCGTTCTTTGGCGGCATTCACAAAAATCAGTTTTCTATTTTCAATTTCTACGATTTCCAAGTCGCCGTAAACTTCGGATTCGATTTTCTCAAGAATCCGTTCGACTTCAGCGGAAGCCTTACCGGAAAGTACCGGGGAAAACTGGACGGATTTTTTAACAAAGAAAAGAACTTCGAGGGCGGCTTTGCCCGAAGCGGCGGAGTCGATTTTAAGTTTCATCATGAAAAAAAGATAGAAAAAAGAGCCGTATTAAAGGTGCTCCGCAAGAATCTTAACACCGATCAGAACAAGGACAATTCCGCCGGCGGTTTCCGCCCGTTTTCCGAAAGATTCGCGGGCGGAAATTTTTCCGACAAAGCCGCCGAGGAGGGTAACGAGAAACGAAATGATTCCGATGGCGGCGATAGGGAAGAGAACCGGGCTGTTCAAGAGGGCAAAGGAAATACCGATAGCGAAAGCGTCGATGCTTGTGGCGACAGACAAAGTCAGAATTGTTTTCAGGGTGAGCGGTTTTTGAGTGTGTTCTTCATGACCGAAAGACTCGCGGATCATTTTGAATCCGAGAAAGGCGAGGAGCGCGAAAGCGATCCAGTGGTCCGCTTTCGCTACGTAAACGCCTGCTTTTTCACCGGTGAAAAAACCGAGAAGCGTCATGAGCGCCTGAAACGAGCCGAACGCGAACGCGAGTTGTAACATTTTGTGGAAATACGCTTGCTTTTTCCCGAGAAACGTGCCGATAGAAACGGCAAAACAATCCATGGAAACGCTGAGAGCTATCAGAAGTACTGTTGTTGTTTGCATAATTAATCCAGAGTTCCGCGAATGACTTCAATTTCACGTCCGTCAATGCGGATTACGTTAGTGGGGTTAATGGAGATTTCGCCGCAGTCGATCATGAGATCCACAAGATGCCCGAAAACGCGGTAGAGGTCATCGGGATTTGTAAATTGCTCATTCTCGGAGATTTTGGCGGCGGTGCTTAGTATTGGAATATCGGTGTGCATGAAAAGTTCTTTGAAAAACGGATGAGTGGGGAAACGCACGCCGATTTCCGTTCTTTTCACGTCGAGTTTCCGCGCGATTTGCGGGTTTGCAGGCAAAATAAATGTGTAGGGCCCCGGGATTCTTGATTTCATAATGTCAAACGCAAAATTGCTGACGTGAGCAAAATCCGTCGCCTGCTTGAGCCCGGGTAAAATAAGCGCCATGAGAAATTTTTTCATGGGTTTTTTAAGGGCGTATAATTTGTGAATCGCTTTGATGGAATCGGCGTTACAGCCGATGGCGTAACCGGATTCGGTGGGGTAAAGGACAAGCCCGTCTTTTTCGAGAACGGTCGCCGCTTGTTGTACAAAGCGGCTTTGAGGATTTTCCGGATGAATTTCAAGTCGCATATTTTAACTCATGGGAATAACGTACGCCGATTCAAAGGCCCCCGGATAATGCTTGATGTGAGGAATAAAATTTTGAATGTGAATGAGCAAAGCATCGAAACGGGAGAGATGATTCGAATCGGCATGGTGATGAAGATAATGGCAAGCCGTTCGCCAAATGCGGAATTGTTTTTTACGGCTTAAGCGGTAGAGGGGTTCTTTGCCGATTTTCCAACTGGATTTGACTTCGGCAAAAATAATGCGCCCTTCGGTGTCTTGCGCGATAATGTCGATTTCTCCGCCGCGGTAAGCGTAGTTCCTCGCAAGGAGCATGCAGCCTTTCCTCCGGAGGTAAGCCGCCGCGTGTAATTCGGCAAAAGTTCCTTTTTCTTTACTTTGAAGTTTCCTTTTCATTTGAACTTCATTCCGATCATGCGGAGTTCCGAAATAGCGGTGTTGGTTTCCGGGTTCATTTGATAAGAATCGTTTAAGAAAAACTGAATTTCCACTGTTTCCACAGGTTTGAAATCCGGGTATTGAATGCCTTTGATATTTTCAAGTACCATTTTTTGCGAAGTACCCTCTTTGGTTTTGAGCGTTACCGTTTTCGGTTTATTAAAAATCTGAAACCGGTCGCCGAAGGAGTCATCGACGGATTTTTGATAACCTACGGCTATTCCGAGGCGCATCACAAGCGTTGGTTTTTCAAACCGCAGCGTGAGAAACGGATTTTTACTGCCCGGCTGCGCCGGAAAAAGCCAGGCGGTTTGCAATTCACCGTCTTGAATTTGCTTTAACGGATAACCTTTTTTAACGTCTTTTTCCAAATTTTTAGTTTCATAAACCCCGAGCATTTCGGCGGGGTAAATTTCCTGAATCACATTAGCCGGTTTGTTCATTAGCATTAAAAGAATCATTAGAAACACAATGAGCGGGAACAAAAACATGGCGCAGAGAATCAGCTTCTTCGGAATTTTTTTGCCGGAATGCAAGAACGAGCGCAATGGAATTTTAATGTCGGGAGGAGAAATTCTCACGCCCGATTGAGTCAGGCGGCGCGGGAAAACGGAATCCAGCGCGTCTAAAAGTTCCTGCATATCGTGGAAACGTTCGGGCAGATTTTTCTTTAAGCATTTCAGGACAATTTGTGAAAAGCCTTTCGGAATATCTTTCCGGAAGTTCTCAAGCGCCGGCGGTTGTTCGCGCACATGCTTTAAGGCGATCTCAATAGGCTTTGCTCCGGTAAACGGGAGCCGGCCGCAAGTCATTTCATAAAGAATCACGCCGAAACTGTAAATATCCGACTGAATGGTAACGTCATCGCCCTGGCACTGCTCCGGCGACATGTATTCCGGAGTTCCCATGGTCATTCCCGTCATGGTGAGCCGTTCGGTTTCCTGAATGTAAGAAATACCGAAATCCATGATGTAAACACGGTTGTCGTGGGTGATCATGATATTCGAAGGTTTTACATCGCGGTGGATGATCCCTTTGGAATGCGCGTAAAGAAGCCCGCGCGCCACTTGTTTGGCAATCAATTCAATGGCTTCGAAATCCAAATATTTGCGGTTTTGAAGCACATGGTGAAGCGAACTCCCTTTTACATAAGTCATGGCAATGAAAAAGTGTTTTCCATGCACGCCGAAATCGTAAACCTGCACAATATTTTGGTGGTCGAGTTCTTTCATCGCCTGTGCTTCCAGGCGGAAACGCTTGACGGATTCTTCATCGGAGGTGGACGCATCGAGAATTTTAAGCGCGACTTCCCGGTTTAATTTTTTATGCAACGCTTTATAAACATAGCCCATGCCGCCTTTGCCTAGAATACCGAGTAAATCGTAGTCCTCATTGAAAGGACGCGGAAACGTTTGCTGAGAAGCGGGCGCAGAAAGATTCATTTGGCTTTTTTAAATCGGAAAAGAGTCAACAAGGTTATAATATAGAATAGAAATCCGAGAGCGAGCGGGATAAAAATGCTTTCGGGGCGTACTTGAATTTCGGTAAAAAGGTTTTGGAACCCTGTTTGAATATGGCGCGACCAGATGAAAAACGAAAGTTCCCTCCCTAAAAAGCGCATTTGGTCGATGGGCGCGAGAATTCCGGTGAGAGCCACTTGCGGAATAATCAGGAGGGGGAGAAACGCGCTCGCCTGTCCTAAATTTTTGGCAAGCGCGCTTGTGAGAAGCCCGAGCGTGACCGCCGGGAAAAGACAAGCGGCGAAAAGCCCGAGTGCGGGCAGATACGGGGGGGAGAGCGAAATCCACGGAGCGAGGCAGAAATAGCAGAGGATGGTTTGGAAAAGCGACAGGAAAAACGGGAAAACGGTCTTTGCCGAAAGAATCGGGAGAATTTTCATTCCTTGCCTCCATTCTTCCGAAAGCAACGCTTTTTCTCCGGCAAATTCACGGATTGCGTGAGAGAAAGCAAACCAGTTGGCGCAGAGAATGAGGGCGAATGCCACGACCCAAAGCGAAGAAGCCGGCGTGAAGGTTTGGAACAGCAAAAACCCGATAAACAGCGGCTGCAGGAAAAGAGCGAGGCATCTCCCTTTGTCTCTCCAAAGTCCGCGCCATAAAAGGGAAAGCGTATAAAAGAAAAAGTTTTTGTGTTTTACCTGAGGGAAAAGCGGTCGCGCGGTTCCGTTCTCGCTTTCCGTTTCTTTTTTTTCACAAGTGTCCCAGTCTTTTCCGCTTTCGGAGTGAAGAGCCGTAAGAATATGATTCAGAGAAGACGTTTTGAAGTAAAGGAGCGCTTCTTCCGGAGAACCGTAAAAACAGGGCTCGCCCCGGTGAATCAAAAGAATTTCATCGGCGATTTCGAGAGATTTGTAGGAATGCGTGGTGAAAATAATCGTATGCCCGAGAAAGGCGAGTTGCCGAAAATGCGCGCAAAGCATTTCTGCGTTTACGGAATCCAGTCCGGATAAAGGTTCGTCAAGGAGAATCAGCCCGGGACTTCCCATCAGGGAAGCCGCAAGCGCCGTTCTGCGTTTCTCTCCGCCGCTCAGAGTAGAAACTTTACTTTGCTGCAAATGCGAGATGGCGAGCAGGCTCGCTATGCGCAGGAGCTGTTCTTCGGTTTCTCCGGCGGAGTAATCGCGGGGGAGAGAAAGCCGGGCGTGGTGCAGAAGCGTTTCTCTCACGGTGAGAAAATCGCGGAGTAAAGGTTCTTGCGGCAAGAAGGCAATTTGTTTCCGGATTTCTTCTTGGCGGTGAGGCGAACCTTCCATAAAAACAGAGTCAGGGCTTCCTTTGATGTTCCCGATCAAATGGTGTAAAAGCGTACTTTTCCCTTGCCCGGAACGCCCCATCACGGCGAGAATTTTTCCGGGAGGGAGAGAAAATCCGATGTTCTTTAAGAGTTCCTTTTTTTTGACGCACACCGATAAATGTTGCACACAAACTTCAAAACCGTTGTTTTTCAAATGCAGCGTGAGGGTCGAGTTTTGAAATTCCAAAACACACCAAGGGAGTTTAATGCTTTCGCCTTCGGCGAGAGTCATGCGGTACCGTTTTTTGCCGTCGTTTTGTTTGACGGCTTCTTTGAAAGAAATTTCGCACTTGTTTTCTTTAAGCCGGACATTCGCCAAATGGCGCGGGCACGCCGCGTGGTCAATACCGATAAACGAATCCTGAGAAGTTCCGCGCCCGAGGGTGAAAACCGTTTCCGGTTTTAAAAGCACCGCATGAATGTGATCTGCCAAATGAACATGTAAAAGCGAGAGTTCCTCTTGTTCGATTTGAATCCGGAACGACTGCAGTCCGAGTGTAAAAGAATCCCCGCGCGCGAGTACTGCTTTTTGAATTTCCTTTCCGTTGAGAAAAGTACCGGTGGTTTGGCTTCGGTTTTCCAAAACCCAGGAACCGTTTTCATAGAATAGTTTGGCGTGAAACCGGGAAACCGAAATATCTTTCAGTACAAAGTCATTTTCACCGTGCCTTCCGAGAGTGAGGGATTTATCCGGTGAAATTTTGACAATGCGAAACGGGGTGCCCATAACTTATTTCAGGCTTTGTACCGCTTGAACCAGGCGCGCCGCCGCTTCTTCAACGAGAGAATCTTCCGCGGCATAGGAGATTCGAATGCAATGATCGTTCCCGAAAGCCGCTCCGGGGACAATCGCCACCTTGTATTCATTCAAAAAATATTCGCAAAAATCGGAAGAACTCGAAATCACTTTCCCTTGAGGCGTTTTCTTTCCGAAAAGTTCCGAAATAGTTACAAACAAATAAAATGCGCCTTCGGGTTTTTCAATGTGAATACCCGGGATTCCTTTGAGCTTGGAGAGGAACAGATTACGGCGTTTCAAGAATTTTTCCCGCATTTCTTTTACGGAAGTTTTTTGATCGTCGAGAGCGGCGGCAAGCGCTGCAAACTGTGCGATATTAGACGGATGGTGCGTTGTCTGGCTTTGAACTTTGGAAATAAGCGCAGCAATCTCTTGGGGAGCTGCATTATAGCCGATTCTCCAACCTGTCATGGAATAGGATTTTGAAAACCCGTTCACAAGAATCGTCCGTTCCTGCATTCCTTTCACCGCCGCCATGGAATGAAACTCTTCGCCGTAGGTAAAGTATTCGTAAACTTCGTCCGAAATGCAGTACAAGTCGTGTTTAACGAGAACTTTTGCAATTTGTTCGAGCTGATTCCGCGAGTAAACCGCTCCGGTAGGGTTACAGGGCTGGTTTAAAATCAGACACTTTGTTTTCGGCGTAATCGCGTTCTCCAAAGCAGCGGCGTTCATCAAATAGTTTTCCTGTTCGAGCGTTTCTACAAAAACGGGAACGCCGCCGAGAAACCGCACCAGTTCAGGGTAAGTCACCCAGTAAGGTGAAGGGATAATCACTTCGTCGCCTTCGTTGAGGATTACTTGAAGCGCGTTAAACACCGCATGCTTCGCGCCGCTCGTCATCACAATTTGCCCGGGAGTGTAAACGAGTGAATGATCGCGTTTTAATTTATGACAAACCGCTTCTCTCACTTTTTCAATACCGGCCGGATTTGTGTAGCGCGTTTGATTCGTTTGAATCGCTTCGATAGCGGCATTCTTAATAAAATCCGGCGTGAAAGAATCCGGTTCGCCGGCGGCGAGACTGATAATCTTTTTCCCTTGAGCGATTAAGTTTTTCGCAAGAGTATCAATTGCGACCGTGAGGGAAGGGGAAATATTTTGAGCGTGTTTCGAGAGAGGTTTCATAAAGGTTTTTTTTGAGATTTTTTCTTTCGGTGAGAAAAACGCCGTTCATCGATATAAGCGGCAACCAGTGGGAAAATTAAGAAATGGGACAAAGTAATACAAATAAAACCGAGCATCGCGATCATACCGATACTGCTTAAACCCGGGTGTGAAGAAATCAAAAGCGAATAAAAACCGATCAGCGTAGCGGCTTGCGCATAAAATACCGTCACTCCGGTTGTTTTCATAATATAAGGAATGCTGCCGGTAACTTTTTCCCGGTAAGCGTTCCATAATTGCAGAGAACCGTCGAGACTCATGCCGATCAAAAGAGGGAAAGCGAGCGCGCTGTAAGCGGATATTTTAATGCCGAGAAGCTGAAGAAGCGCGAGCAGCCAAAAGAAAGCAACCACAGGCGAAGCGAGAGTGGCAAGCGTTGTGGAAAAACGGTTGTAATGAACGAGCAAAAGAACAAATATCAAAGCAATCCCGAAAAGAATGGGTCTGCGAAGATGAGGGAGCGTTAAATTCAAAACATCGGCTTGAATAATCGCGGTTCCGGTAAGTTGAATTTTATCGGATTCACCATCAACCGCACTCCGGATTTCTCTCGCGAAACGGCGGCAAGCGAGCCCGTCGCTTGGGTCAAATGCCGGGAAAATAAAAACAAATTCACCGAGAGAACCGTCTTTTCCCTGGAATTTCCGGCGGATATTTGTCGGTAAATTATTTTCATTAATAGGGGAGAATTTGCGGTATTTTTGGAGTATTTCAAACTGAACGGAATCTTCTCCCGTCAACGATTCCTTAAAGCCCGGCGGAATGGAATTTTCAATTTCATCGAGTAGCTCCAATTTCTTTTCCTGATCTTCGGGGAGAAGGGTCGCGAAAGTAAGGATATGGCCAAGCGTTGAATTTTTCCCGTTCCGGTTTTTGACCTGATTTAACTTCTCGTAGAAATGAATCGAAGATTCCGCATCCGGTAAAAGCGCCACCGCCGGATCGTAAGACTGATGATTCGTGAGCCTTAAAAGCGAATCCACTTTTACTTCACCCACCGATTCCAAAAACCGGTATTCGAATTTCGGATAAACGCCGCGCACCGAAACAAAAAGAGTTCCGAGAATGGTAATCAGGAGAATTACGCGGAAACGGGGGTGCATTTCCTGTTCGCGCGGTTCTTTCGGTACCGGTTTTTTGAAAATAAAAACCGGCTTTTTCTTTTCAAAAAGAATAAGCAACGACGGCAAAACGGTACAGCATAAAAGCAAATTCAAAAGAGCGCCGAAGGCGCCGAGAACCCCAAGTTCCTGAACACCCTGCAAAGGAACAAGCCTGAGACAAAGAAAAGTGGCCGCACAAATAAACGCGCTCGCGGTAATGGAGGGCCCAATCCCGAGCATCGCGCTTTCCAAAGAAATCTTGGGGCTGAGTTCCTTGCGACGTTCTTCGTCGTAACGGCGCATAATATGAGTTGTTAACTGACAGGCAAGTCCCGGTAACACGAGCGCGAGAAGGAGCGTGAAAAGATTAATTCTTCCGTAAATAATTTGCGCGGCTCCCATTGTCCAGAAAATAGACATGGCAATCGGGATTGCGGAAAAAAGAATAATTTGAGGCTGTTTGAAAAAAGCGATCACAAGAATCAGGAAAATGAAAACGGCGGAAATAATCCCGGCTCTCTTCGCCTCCGGCAAAAGCGTTTTCCCGGTTTCCACCATTTGGAAAACTTTTCCGGCGTAATGATACTCCACAGATTTGCTTTCCGGAATTTTTCGAATAAGCCCCGAAACGCGGTTATAGAGTCTCCGGGATTGTTGCAAATCGGTAATGCCGCCGTTTGGAAAGATATCGAGAACTTGAATGGTGCCGTCGGCGTTTCCGTAAAAGGGCCGCAATAAATCGGTGTATTTGTCTTCAATATCCTTAAATTGAATATTCGCGGGAACCGTATCTTTAGCAAGGTTTACAATCATCGGATTTTGTTTGGCTTTATAAAAATCAACGCGCTCTTGAACCCGCTCTTGAATGGTTTCCAAATCGGTATAGGGAATGTAGAGGAGTTGATGTTCCCGGTAAAATTCCGCTTCGGTTTTATATTCCGTAAAATTCACGAGCGGATCGTTTTTGAGACTGTCGGCGAGCGTTTCGATGAGCCTCGCATTTAGCGCGCTGTCCCCGGATTGCATCACGAGCGTTAATGTACCGAAACCGCCGAACTTTTCTTCCACGGCAAGGTTTGCCGTTTTGCTTGGAAAATGATCGGGAAGCGTATCTAAAAGTCCGAGTTCAAAACGGAGCGCGCGTACCGGAAAAATACAGGCGATACAAATCAGAAAACTAATTCCGAGAATAATCCGAGGATACCGGTGGGAGACTCGCAAAATTCTGGAAATGAAGGTAAACATATCCTCAATTATATTTAATTTTAGGGAATCATGGGAAAACGGACGCTCATATTGATTCTCGTTTGCGTATTTGCCGCTTTCGCCGGTGACTCCGTTCCCCCTGCGCCGGAAAACCCTCCGGCCGAAGAAAAACTGCCGCTCGCGCTTGTTATTCTTGCATACCCATTTACCCATGTGGTACAACCGGTTTTTGAACTCTTACTTTTTCCTGTGGCAAAACCGCTTGACTACATGATTAAAACAGGAGCGGTAGGAAAGGGAGTGGAACTGTTTTCTTTCGGAAAGGAAAAGAATATTTTCATTTTCCCTACCATGAACTTAAGTCCCGGTTCGAAAAATTCTCTCGGTATTTCTTACCGGCATCGTAATTTATTTTTCGCCCCGGATTATCTTTCCATGGCAACAAACCAATACGCCAACGGTGATTGGAGTTTCACGGCAGGTTATAATAAGCATCAATTGTTTGGTTCTAAAATTTCAACGGGAATCCGTTTCCGTTACGATGCCGACCGTGACGCGAGTTTTACCGTGCCGGACTCTTCAACCGCATTTTCTTTCTGTGATTCCTCATTTTCCACCGAAATCCGTTTTTCAAGGCAGGTGCCTTACTTTCCGTTTCTCAGCTTTACCGCTCAAGCCGATTTCCGCTGGAACCGTACGGATATTCCCGAATCGATTTCCGATTCGATTTTCCCGGCAGATGCTTCTTTTAACCGTTACAGCCACGGAATTTACCAAGACTTTCTTTATGTCCCGATAAGTGCCTCACTCACTTTTGACAATCTCGATGCCCCTTATATGCCCACGCGCGGTTCGCGTATCATTCTGAATTGGACTTACGGTAAAGTCGGAGATTACCGCGGTCATAATACGGACGCCGTGCTGTCCAACCGTTATTCTCACGATTTTCAAACCATTGATTTGGTAGCCCAGCATTATATTTTTCTTGGTACTTCCGGCACGCGGTATAATTTCACCTACGAGGAAGGTGAGAAAAACCGGCGTTATTACACGGATTTTTCATGGGGTGAAACCGTACGGATGTGGAAACCCGAAAATATTCGGAACACGCTTTTCCAGCGGCGCGTTCTCGCATTTCAGTTCCGGGCGCGGCAACTTTTTGAAATGGAACCCGGCGGTGCGCCTTACAGAGCGTTTCCTTCCATTAGCTCACGTTTCCCGTTACGGGGTTATAACGGTTCTTTTACCGATTACGCAATTATGGGAATTTCGATGGAATACCGCTGGCCTATCGACCGTTTGGTGGATGGCGTTGTCTTTAATGAGTATGCCGTTTATCAGCGGAATCTTTTACGGTTTGAAACAGATCATCTGCGCAATTCCTGGGGTTTCGGTATCCGGGTGCGCCGCCCGGAAATGTATTTTTTCAGAGTTCAACTCGGGTTCCACGGGTTTGACGGAATTAATTTTGTGATGACAATCGCTCCGGAGTTTCAATGACCCCACCTTTACTCGGTATCATCATCCCCGCTTACCGCGCCCAAGATTCCCTTCAAAAATTTTTACCGGAACTTCTCCGGAAAGTTCCGGGAATTCCGGTTTTGGTTGTGGACGACGGCTCGGCAGACGGCACCGCCGGTCTTTGCAAAAATCTCGGTATCGAATGTATTTCATTCCCGGAAAACCGGGGGAAAGGAAGCGCGCTTTACGAAGGCATTCGCGCCGGGAAAGCAAAATGTTGGGAATGGGCGCTCTCCATGGATGCCGACGGGCAGCATGCGGCAGAAGATGTTCCCGGATTTTTAAACACCGCCGCCCATTCCGAAAAAATAGTGGGGATTCTCGCCGGAAAACGGGAATTCCGTTTAGGCGTGATGCCTTTTGCCCGGATTCTCAGCAACCGTATTTCCACGGGAATGGTTTCTTTTTTATTAAAAACCGATGTTTATGATGCGCAATGCGGTTTCCGGGCTTACCGGACCTCCATGCTCGAAAAAAATATTTTCCCCGAATCGGGGCGCTTTGAATGGGAAAGCGCCGTATTGATGAACGCCGTGAGTAACGGATTTCTTTTAAAACCCGTACCGGTACAAACCATTTATTTTGAAGACGGCGGCACTCATATTTCTCCCGTAAAAGATACGATACGCTTTTTACGCCTCCTTTTCCGGTTTTGGAAACACCGAAAAAAAATAAAAAACTAAAAGTATTTTCAAGAATGACACCTACTGTTTCCTAATTTATCTATATTCATTCGCATGATTTGCCCTTATTGTAAATTCGGTGAAGATAAAGTGGTCGATAGCCGCGTGAGCGGTTCCTCCATTCGCCGCCGCCGCGAATGCCTCAGTTGCAACAGACGCTTCACCACTTACGAATATATCGAAGCAGTGCCTCTCACCGTTATCAAACGCGATAATCGCCGGGAACCGTTTCAGCGGGAAAAGCTGCTCGCGGGCGTTACCATGGCCTGTAAAAAGCGCCCGGTCAGCCGCAGTACCATCGAAGAAATCGCCACGAATGTGGAAAACAATCTCATTGCCGCCGAATCCGGAGAAGTTTCTTACGCCCAAATCGGTAACTTTGTTATGGCTGAACTTCAAAAAGTGGATCCTGTGGCTTATGTGCGTTTTGCCTCCGTTTACCGTGAATTTAAGGAAGTCGGAGACTTTGTAGAGCAGGTTCTCTCCCTCAAACTCGCCGATTCTCCCGATGGAAAACAATCTTGATTTTAAAGAAATTTTAGAAGCGGCGGCTTTGCGCCGTGAAAAAATCGCTTCCCGAAATACCGCTTACCGGCTTGTGAACGGAATAGCGGACGGTTTAAGCGGAGTCACTCTCGATCGCTTCGGAACGCATTTTCAACTTCAATTTTTCGGCGCGGAGAATCTTCGTTTTAAAAAAGTGCTCGTAAACGCAGTGCAGGAATTTTTTAATCCCGAATTTTTTGTGATCAAATACCGCCTGGATCCCTCCGGAAAAATTTTGGAAAACCCGCGCATTGAAATAGAGACCGGAACGGCGGAAAACTCTTCCACATTCGTGCAAGAAGGTCCTTGTATTTTTCAAGTAGATCTTCTCGATACCGTGAATCCGGGGCTTTTCCTCGATATGCGCGCCATCCGGGAAGAAATCGCACAGCGTTCCGAAAATAAGAGTTTGCTGAACCTGTTCAGTTATACCTGCAGTTTTGCCGTTCATGCCCGGGTTCACGGGGCCGAACACGTTACGAATGTGGATATCAGCGCGAAAATTTTGGAAAAAGGGCAGGGGAATTATGCGCTTAATTCCATCGAAGCCAAACCGGGAGAATTTTTCCGCGGCAACTCGGAAGAATATCTTCGCTGGTGCGTGAAAAAAGGGAAACGTTTTGACGGCATTATCCTGGACCCGCCGAGTTTCTCCCGCGATAAAAACAAAGTGTTCCGCGTTAAAGATGATTTACAGAAATTAGTTCATTTATGCGGAGCCATTCTCGCGCCGGACGGATTCCTGATGGTGAGTTCCAATTACAGCGGGTTCACGCCGGAAACCCTCGGAAAAACCTCTTTACAAAGCGTGCGCGAAACTCACCCGCAAGCAAAACTGATTTGGTGTAAGTCGCAAGGTGAGGATTTTCCGGGAAGCGGGAACAGCCGGGAAAGCTGTCTCTCCGCAGCGCTCATCACGGTTTCTTAATCTTGTTTGCGGCAGGGGCTCTCTTGTTCGGGTAGCATCTTTTATTTTCAAGGCGTGAGGCAGGCGGAGGGCGGCGCTTTGCGCCGGTGCCGGGTATTTCTCGGATTCTCGGGAACCGTACCCGAAAAACCAAAATATCCGGCACCGACCGGAGGGTAGCCCGGAGACACGCCGACCCGGCGCGGTGGTTTTCATACAAACGATGCACGGACGCGCCGGGGCACGCCCTCCGATATTTTATTTAACGCTTCGTCCGAGAAGATCGAAATGAGACGCTTTTTCCGATGATCTTTTCACCGGTTTGCGGAACGGCGGGCGGATGGAAGAGGGGGCGTTGTCTTCGGGTACGGTTCCCGAGAATCCGGGGTTTTCCGTGGTGGTTAAGCTGATAATTAATGTGCCGTTTTGGACGTTGATGTTTTGGGGAGTCAGGTAAGCGCTGTTTCCGTCGAATGTCCAATTGCCTTTGTTCCAGCGGGCGGTTTCAAAGGAATCGAATTCGTCTGCCCAGCGGAGCGTGAAGTCGCTGCCGTTTTCGCCGGCGCCCGGCGTGTAGTCGTAAACTTTAACCCAGTTGATGAATTGATGGATGGGGAGTGTACCGGTGTCGAAGGCTCCCGCCCAGGGGACGGACGTTGAAGACCAAAGGTTGAATCGAAGCCCTTGGTCGGTGTCTTGAAGATCGTTGGTTTGCTGGGTTCCTGCGGTGCGGCGCACTTCCGTTCCGTTGATAAACCAGGCGACGCCGGTCGGAGTCCATTCGATGGCGTAAGTGTTATAACTTTCCTGAGTTGAAAAATCGAGCGCATGGTGTTGTTCACTCGTGGTTTGCTTTCCGGCGGCTCCGGTGATGATATTGGATTGAAAAGAGAGGGGTGATTTACCGAGAACTTCCATATCGATTTCACGCCAGGGTTCCGGAGCTCCCAGGTAAGAATCATTATGATACAGGAACATGGAACTGACGCTTCCGGAGGTCGCCGCCATACGCATGCGCACTTCAAAGCGTCCGAACCGGAAGAGTTCCGAAGAATAAAGTTCAGCCCCAAGTACGTTTCGTCCGTCGTAATTTTGGGCGAAAGAACAGGTCAATAAAGTAAGGAACAGCAGAATAATTTTTGTTTTCATAGTGTCCTTTAAAGTACATAATAATTTTCGTTTTTCATAATATTTTTTAAGATATAAAATGACGATTTCAGCGTTTTACCGTGACGGCTTGGTTTTTGTCGCCGTTCGGAGTGATTTCATAGATACCCGGAGGAATCGTTTTTACGTTCCAGAAAAACCGGTTTTTCGAGTCGGGAAAGATTTTTGCCGCTTTATTTCCGTGGGCATCCCGGATGGTGATAAAATTCACATGCAAGTGAGGCGCAGCGGTAATCAGCCAAAGCGGTTCTTCTTTTCGAATCATGAGCGCGGCGGCTCCCCGGGAGCGGTTCGCGGCAAGTTCCTGTTTTTCCCGGTACGGTACGGGTTCAAATGTGCCGGGTTTCGGCGGCGGGATATTTTCTTTGGGAGAGGCGAGGGCAAGCATAAATAATAAGTCCGCTTGCCCGGTGAGAGTAGCCTCCTGAATCATGAAGTCGTCGCGGGAATCGTAAAAAACGGAAACTTCGGTGTTGAACGGCTCGAAAAAATTCACCGGCGGGAGCGCGGTTTCAAAATATTTTTTCATGTCGTTGTGCATGGCGCGGTCTCCCGGACCTTCGGAAAGAGCGCCTTTGGGGAAGGCTCCCGTAAGGCGGTAAATGCCGTTATAAATATTTTGAATACCGTAAGGTAAATTTTCGGAGGCTATCATGGCGATACCCCAGTTATTATTCCCGAAGACATAATCCAGAACGCCGTAAAAGAGGGCAGGTGCATTTTTTCCGGATTCCCGTTCCGCCAGGTATTTGGCGTTTGCCATGCCGATCCAGCGGTGAAGCGAGGCCCAGGTAAAATAATCCGGCGTGTTCCACGGAAAGTAACCGCCGTACCGGTTCGCTTCTTCGATGATTCTTTTCTTGGCGCCGGCGGCGCCGGCAAGGGCGAGGGCGAGGCGGAAATTGGCGTTGAAATTTTGATCCGCCCAACTGACTTCCGAGGCGCTTCCCGGAGCCCAAAGTTTCGCTTGTTCCAAATATCCGGAATCATGAGTCAGGAAAAAAAGTTCCGCAGCCGCAAGCGCCATTTGGTCTTTTTCGTTTAAGTCACGGTAAAACGGATTGGTGTTATTCATTTCATAGGCGTAAGGGATCGCGTCTTTTTTCAGGGCGCGACGGTAAATTGCGATTGCTTTTTCCTTGAACTCCGCAGCAAGCGCGGAATTGAAGGGCATAAACACTTTCGCTCCCCGGGCAAGAGCGGCGGCTGTGAACCCCATGTGTACTTGAGAAATAGCGGCGAGCGCGGGGCGTTTACCGTCGAGCGGATCATTTTGAGGCAGGCGCCAGCCTTGTTCGTGATCTTCGCCGTTTCCGGTTTGAATAATAAATGTGTTTTCATCCGGAAATGTTTTCAGCAGATAAATTAAAGCGGTTTGCGCTTCTTCCAAAATCGGCGGCAGCGAGTTTTTTGATGGAGTGAAAAACAACGGGTTTTCTTCGTAAGCGGCGAGTAAATGCCAGGCGAGGTAAGCTTCGTTCAAAGTGAATTTGATAAAATCACCGGCATCGTAATGCCCGCCGCGCATATCCACTTTCCGGAGCGGCCGGGAAGACTTCCATTTTCCTTCGGAAAAATTACCGTCGGTCACAAAAACGGGAGCCGCCGAATCTCCCAAATGCGCGGTCGGGTGAAGCGATGTTTTTACACCGCTTCGCATTTCGCGCAAGTGAGTCAAGGCCTGCGAAGCAAAAAGAGCATAGGGATTTTCCGCAAGGGTGAGGCGCACCGGTTCCGCTCCCGGAACGGAAAGCACATAGACGCCGGGAGCTTTCAGCGAACCGAAAGGAATTAAGTAAGCAAAGTTTTGTGCAAAGTGAATTTGATCGCCGGGAATACCTTTGCCGAGAGTTCCCGTTAAAACCGTTTTTCCGTCCCGCTCGATTTTCCAGGAATCTCCGGAAATATCGGTATCGGAAAGAACAACCGCCTGTTTCTCGCGCCCGGGCGTGTAACCCGCTTGATTATAGCGGATCCAAGTCGCGGCATGGGCGGAAATAGCGCCAAAGAAAAGAACGCCGATGAATTTAACCACCGGCGATCCTTGGAAAAGTTTTGTGAAACAATTAGTAAGCTTCACCGTTTTCTTTAGGTTTGGACGGAAGACCGTCCTGGAATTTGCAAGAAGCGTGAGCGCCGTTACAGAAAGGCTTGTGCTCGGATTTTCCGCAGCGGCAAAGCGCTACGCGGTTTCTGACGGCAAATTTTTTCCCGCCGGAAGAAACAATCGGAATTCCGCCGCGCACCCAAATCGGCCCGCTCACCCGGATTGCCGGGTCTTGAATAAGCCCGATGGAAGGTTCAAAATGAGGCTCCAAAGCTTCTCCCGTAGCGTTATTCCAAACAATAAGACGCCCGGCAGGGCAATGCGCCGCTTCTCTTTTCACGAGTTCAATTTCTTCTTCGGTTTCCGCTCTTTGCACCAGGTTCCAAATGCGCCCCTTGGCATCGCAGAAACGGGCAAATGCGCAGAAATCCTCGTTGTCGCTCAAACTCACGATCGGACCTTCGAACATCTCCGCATCATCCAAATTAAATTCTTCCGCCGCCGTGAGAGTCGGATCCCAATCGATCTCCTTGTGTTTCCCGGAACAGAACGGTTTTTTATCGGACTCGCCGCAGCGGCAGAGCGCGCAGTGTTCTTCCGCCTCGAACGACTTACCTTCTTTATACCACCAAATTTCTTTGTCCGCATTTGCGGCAATGATTTGCTGATTGATGGGAGGTTGTCCGAAAACAAGATAAGGACCATCCTCTTCGATCAGGATATAAAATTTATCGTGAAGCGGTTTGTGAGAATCTGAACCCATAGTACACCTCAAAGTTTAATGTCTTCTAAAAATAAGATAATGAAGCCGAAAATGAGGATTAAAATTGTAAAAAATATGGAAACCGAAAAATTCTTGTTATGGGCGTGCCCGCCTGCGGCGGTCGGGCTATATTTTCGGGCGGCGCCCGCTTCGCGAAACTCCGCTCCGAAAACGGAGCCGCGAATCCGCTTTCTGTGTCTCCGCCCTTCGGGTCACTATCCCTCACGCTATCAGAATGATTCGGATATGTTCTTCAGGGAATTGGGAATGGATAATAGAGACACTTACCTGCAGACTTCAACAAAAACGGTACACGAAATTCTTGACTTGCACAAGAATGACACCCCGAAAATACCGGCCCGATTCCGGAGCGAATGCGGAGGAAGCCGCCCGTAAAAAAAGAAGCGTTTCGTAAAAATTAATCTTCGATCTTATGATCTTTCAGTTTCCGCCAAAGGGTCGCGCGGCTAATACCGAGGCGGGAAGCGACTTCACTTTTATTATTGTTCAATAAAGCGAGCGCGTGAAGAATGTAATTTTTTTCAAGTTCATCCAGCGTGATGAGTTTTTCGGAATGGCTCGCCGGCGCCGGAATTTGAGGCTCTAAAAGCGCGGGAGTCTCTTTGGGCGGCGGCAGATAATTGGTTTTCAGCTGCAATGCTTCCGGGAGATCCTCAAGGCGAATCTCGTCGGCATCGGTCATCACAATCGCGTGTTCCACAATATTTTCAAGTTCGCGGATATTCCCGGGATAATCGTAAGAAGTAAGCGCGAGTTGCGCCGCCGGCTGAACGCCTTTTATCACTTTTCCGTGATCCTGCTGATACTTTAACGAGAAATACTTAATCAGGCGCGGGATCACCGCCCGCCGCTCACGGAGCGGCGGCACCTTAATTTGAAACGTATTCAGGCGGTAATAAAGATCTTCCCGGAATGTGCCGTTCTGCAAAGCGAGATTCAAATCCCGGTTCGTGGCCGCAAGCACGCGGATATTCAAATGCCGGCTCGCCGTTTCACCCACGCGGCGAATTTCATGCGTCTGCAAAAAACGGAGGAGCTTCACTTGAGTGGCAGGGGAGAGTTCGCCTACTTCATCGAGGAAAAGCGTGCCGCCGTTTGCGGCTTCAAACAATCCTTTTTTATCGGCAATCGCTCCGGTAAAGGAACCTTTTTTACTGCCGAAAAGCTCGCTTTCCACAATATTTTCGGGGATCGCACCGCAGTTCACCGCAATAAACGGCTCGTTTGCCCGCTGACTCAGCCGGTGAATTACGTTCGCAATAAACTCTTTTCCGGTTCCGGATTCACCCGTAATCAAAACCGTACTCGTGGTCGGTGAAATCTTGTAAAGCGTCTTCAGAATTTTCCGCATCTCCGGCGTATCGCCGAGGAGACTGTCCAAAACATGGTCTTCCATCAAACGCTGATTGGAATTGTTTTGAAGGTGAATCAGGCGTTTTTCCGCCGCGTCTTCGAGGATTTCAATATTCAGCGGCTTCACCAGATAAATTTCCGCCCCCCGGGAGAGCGCCGCCGTCCCGAGAGAAATTCCCTCCGGATTGCATAACACGATAATGGAGGTTTTCGGGTGAACTTCTTTGATAAAACTGATAATATCCAGGCTGTTATGAACTAAAAAATCGGTATGAATAAAAACAAGGTCGAACGTATTTTTTCTCAAAAGCGGAATCAGCTGACTCACTTCCCAAGTCACGGTCAAAACCGTACCGCGCAAAGCCCAGGACCGCTGAATGTCTTTGACAAAATGAGAATCCGGATCCGCCAAAAAAATATTCATATTCCTAGAATGTAACAAAATGAAACGGGGAA
>JAISUZ010000033.1 GCA_031271785.1 Fibrobacter sp.
GAATGCCGTTTTTCGGGTATGAAAATTAGGGACACGGGCTCCGCCCTTGCCATGACAAGTTCATTGCGACTTTGTCCCAAATCCCCATTCCCCTGTTTGCAATTCCCGAGGAACTCAATAGTATTTTACCTTTTTAAGGCGTTTGTATATGCCGTAAAATAAGCATCACCGCACTATTGGAAAGTTTTACCATGTCGGAACGTACTTAATTGATGCGGTAAACAACGTCAATACGCTTGCGTTTTATGCCGGAAGAATTTGAGTTACATTTTTACATGAGCGCGGTTCTCAATATTTTTTTCAAAACCTTTAGGCTGGAAGCCGCTCCGGTTGTGAAAAAAATATTGGAATCGCGCGAAAACACGTGAGGCAGGCGGAGGGTGCGCGCTTCGCGCGCAGTGCGCAGCACCGACCGGAGGGTAGCCCGGAGATACGCCGACCCGGCGCTTTAGAGTGGACCCTGAAACATCCTGAACTTGTTTCAGCATGTTTCAATCAGGATAACTGTGGTAGCGCCGGGGCACGCCCATTTCAGGCACAAAAAAAGCCCGCTTTTCAGCGAGCCTTTTTATAAGATCTTCCGGATTAGAAGTTCACGCCGAAATCAGTGGAAAGGGTAATCGGAGTATCATCGTTGTAGCGATTACCGATCACTCCAACCCATGCTCCGACATCCACATAAAGCATTTCGGTAATGTCAACAGTAACGCCTGCAGAGAATCCGACGCCCAGAGGTTCTGTTTCGGACCGGTCCCCTTTGGTGATTCCGGTGACAAAATCGGCGCCTACTTTAGGAGTCACGATACTAATCGCATAATCCAACTCAGCGGCCACTTTCAAATCCATACCGGGATCATAATCATTGAAAGCTTTAAAAACGCTCACTTCGGAACCCAGAGAGAGTTCTTCCGTGAAATGAGTAGAGAACTGCACACCGGCATTTAAAACGGTCGGCGGATCATCGCTAACACGATCTTCCGAACCTAAAGGGAGAGCGACATCAGCAAAGAACCCGACACCCATTGGCAACCAGTAACGAACACCAACAATCGGTAAATCAATGCCTTTTTCTTCCACATCATTCCCATCATAGTCACTCGTCACAACAAAGCCGCCATGACCAGTGTAATGATTGCCTCTGAGCATGATCGCCGCTTCCAATCCGTCAATAATGGTATAACGGACACCGAAATTTAGACCGAGATACGATAGCTTTTCAGCCGGCATGTCATATTGCACGCCTAACTTGACTTCGCCTCTTCCCGCTTCTTTTGCCGGGAACATGTCCCATGCAGCAAAAGCGGATGACACTGCGAAAAGCATCGCTAAAGCTAAGATCTTTTTCATGTGAGTACCTCTCTATTAAATTGTGATTAAAATAATATAGTACCATATCAAACGAAATTGGGTTGATTTTATTAAAAAAACGCTTTTTTATTTAAATTCTTGCTTATAATTGATGATTTCGGAACATTTGAAAATGCGAAAAGGCCCCATTTAAGGCTTTTCCGGAAGAAATGAAAGCTATTTACGAGGGATTTAAATCATTCCCTTTCTGCCTGTTTTACCAGTCTTTTTCAGGAACGGCGCGCCCCCGGACAGGTTTCCAGGGTTTTCGTTCGCCGTTTTGTTCGTCAAAATCCCGAAGCAATTGCGACGCCTGTTCCGGAGAAAGCATCCCGGAATTCTGAGGTTCCTGATTTTCTTCCGGCGGATTTTCGTTTGGAGGTGTCTCGTTTTGTTCACCGGAAGGATCATTTTGAGGGTCTTCACCCGAACTTGAAGAACCGGACTCGGAATCCTGATTTTGATCTTGCCCCGATTCACCGGATGTCCCTGAGCTGGAAGAACCCGGTTCACTCTGGTTTTGATTTTGCTCCGGTTCGTTCGCGCCATCCGAACCGGAAGAATTAGGCGCGTTTTGGTTTGGATTCTGTTTTTCGTCCTGATTTTTTTCCTGATCCTGATCTTGATTTTCATCATTCTTTTGTTCCGGATCGGATTTTGAATTTTGATCTTTCTGTTCTTCTTTGGCTTCTTGAATCCGTTCGAGAAGCATTTGAAGCCGCCGGTCATTCGGGAAATGCGATAAGCCTTCCGTTACCGTAATTTCTGCCGTGGGTAACCGGTTTTGGATATATTCAAACGCGGCATCGCTATAATAAGCATTCGCGGATTTCGGCGAGGCCGCCCAAAGCGCGGAAGCGAGTAACAGAATAAAAGTAAAATGTTTGAGGTTCACTAGATCACCTCCAATTCATTATCGGCGTTCGAGGCATCGATTCTCGTTTTCGGTTTTCGGCCCGCTTGAATTTCAATAATATCATCGATGCGCTGCACATAAGCATTCAGCGAACCGGCAGTTTCATCTTCGGCGATCACGCGTTCCAGCAATTCTTTGGCGGGGGCATATTTCCCCTCTTTACTCATTTGAAGCGCTCGCGCGAGCATTTCTTTGGCGCGTTCGCTCAGTTCCGGCTGCTCTTGATTTTCATTTTGATTATTATCCTGATTTTCTTTTTGCTTATCGATTTCTTCTTTGAGTTTCCGGAGAACAATCTCTACGTTCTTTTTGGCGTTCTCGTAAGCGGTATTGAGGTCGATCGCTTTTTTGTAATACGCCGCCGCTTCGCGATAAGAGGCGATACGCGCCGAAGGTTCGGAGTTTGCTTCTCCTATTCGGAAATGCGTGTTTGCCAAATTGTAGGCCGCTTTGGAGGCAAGGCTCGAATCCGGACTGCGAAGCGCAAACGCAAATTCTTCTTTTGCCTTTTCGTAATTCCCAAGCCGGTAATAAGCATCGCCGAGATTATACATCACCCAAAAATTAGAAGGTTCCGCCTCGCGCGCTTTTAAATATTCCTCGAGAGCTTCCTCATATTTTTCGGCGGCAAATAATTTATTTCCGTCATTGATCGGCCCCGCATAAAGGCTCGCCGCCATGAAACTCATGAAAATCCAGATTATCTTCATTAGGGAACCTCCTTTACGTTCATGAAAATGAAAGTATTGGTGATATACCTTTTCGGATATGAAATACAGGAAATGAGACGCAAATTTTTCATGTCCCGTATCCCCACCTTTCATGCAAGCACAGATACCCATTACTCAAACCTCCCTGCATTCTTTTTCCGCGGGCGGCTTCTTTCCGAAATCAAAAGTTCCGAGAGAAGGAGCGCAAGCACGCACACCAGGAAAATCTGGTAACGATCCTGATAAGTTTCAAGCTGCCCCGAGCTATGTTCTTTCTTTTCAAGCGCTGCAATTTCCGTTAACACTTTTTGCAACTGAAACTCTCCCGGGTTTGCATAATAATAAAGCCCGCCCGTCGCCCCGGCAATCGCCTGCAAGGTCGGTTCTTCAAGCCGCGTTGTCACAATATTGCCGTAACGGTCTTTTTTATAAGTGATCTCGCCGTTCTTTGTCTTTTCCGGAATAGGTACGCCTTCGCGGGAACCGATCCCAATGGTGTAAATGCGGATTCCGAGTTCATTTGCTTTACGCGCCGCTTCCACCGCCTGCGCGTCGTGCTCTTCGCCGTCGGTCATTAAAATCATCACGGAATATTTTCCGGCATTCCCCGCGCCTTGAAACATCTGAATTCCTTTTTCAATCGCCGCGGCAAGATTGGTTCCCGGCATCAGCCACCCCGGAGATAGTTCTTTTAAAATCATCTGTACGGTGCCGTAATCCAGCGTGAGCGGTACCATCACCTGCGCTTCTCCGGAAAAGGCGACAAGCCCCACGCGGTCACCTTTGAGTGATTCCAAAAACGCAGCAATCTCGTGGCGGGAACGAACGAGCCGGTTCGGCTTCACATCTTCGGCAAGCATGGAAAGAGAAATATCCTGAAGCAGTACGAGATCCAAACCTTTACGTTCGTAATACTCCATTTTCCGCCCCCACTGCGGGCGCGCGAGCGCTACCCAAAGAAGCGCAATCGCAAGCAACAAAAGCGACATTTTCAACACTCGGCGCCATAACGAAACCGAAGTGGAAAGTTTCGGAAGCATCGGGAGAGACACAAAACGCGCCGAGAGACGTTTCCGGCGGTGAAACGCATAAAGGAAAAGAAGCGCAAAAAGCGGAAGCGAGAATAAACCCCATAAAAATTCGGGTGAAGCAAATCTCATGGAATCCTCACAAATCGGGTGTTCGAAAGCACGAGTTCAAGGAAAAGCAAGAGCGCGCCGATAAAAAGCCACGGATAAAATTTTTCGGCGTAACGCGCGTAAGCCACGGTGTTAATTTCCGTTTTTTCAAGTTCATCGATCGTAGCGTAAATTTTTTCAAGTTCGGCTTCATTTTCCGCATGGTAAAAAACACCGCCGGTAAGTTCCGCCATTTTCCGGAGCATATTTTCATCGATACTTTCCTCGGGTCTAATATTGCGTTCGCCCCAAAAAATTTCTCCCGTCCAGGAATTCTGTTCGAAAGAGAGTATGGAACCTTCTTTTTTCCCAACGCCCACCGTATAAACTTTCACACCGAGAGCCCGCGCCACTTCCGCCGCATGCAGCGGCGGCACTACGCTCGCATTATCCCGCCCGTCCGTGAGGAGCACCACGATTCTTGATTTCGCATCGGATTTTTCCAGGCGCGCGAGGGCGGTCATCAAACCGTCTCCGATAGCGGTTCCGTTCCCGGCCGCCGTAGAATCATCCACTCCCGAAAGAATTTCAAGAAGCGAACCGTAATCCAGCGTGAGCGGCACCAGAGTAAACGAACGCCCGGCAAATGCCGAAAGTCCGATCCGATCGCTTTTTCGTTTCTCGATAAAATTTCCGATCACCGTTTTAGAATAACCGAGGCGGGTGTATTTCCAAAATTCTCCGTTTTTCAAAATGCGTTCCGCATTCATTACGCCGAGTTTCACACGTTCCGCCGGCGTAAGCATATCGAGCGTTGCCATAGAACCCGATACATCCAGCGCGAGCATAATATCCACGCCTTCCGTCGAAGTATATTCTACCTCTACCGCTGTTTGCGGGCGCGCCAAAGCCACGATAAAACAGGAAAGCGCGAGAAGCCGGATCACGAGTACGCTGTGCCTGAATTTCAGGCGCGTACTGCTCGAAGCCCGTTTTGCAAGCAGGAGCGCCGGAAACTTAATGGTACTTTTTCGATTACGCAGCGTGCGTACATAATTCCATACGAGAAGCGGAATCAATAAGAAAAGCCAAAATGCTTCCGGAGTATAAAAATGAAAACCGAATAAATCCATTCTCGAAATCCCTTATTTTTTTTCTTCCGGAGCGGGGCGTGTATCCTGGAGCAAACGATCCGCCCAAGCGTTCCAAAACTCAATTCGTTCCTGCGGAAGTTTCACCTTCGCAAACTTCACCGGCTCGGTTTCTTCGGCAAAAAGAATCATCGACTCTTTATAATTCTGCGTAAGCCCCGGAACATGAGCCATGCGCGGCCGGAGTTCCGCGAGAGTTGCGTCCAAAATTTCCGCTTGAAACCGCCGCTCCAAATAACGTCTGATAATAAAACCCATTTCAAAGAAATACTCGGCTTGATTTCCCGAAAGAAGCAAACCGCGGCCGCGCATTTCCTGAAGCGCCGCCACCGCTTCTTCATAAGGAGGCAGTTGGTAAACGGCAGAGAACTTTTTGAATTTCCGGTGCAGGAAAAAACCGAGAAGAATCAATAAAATCCCCCCGATCACAGCGAGCGTGATCCAAAACCATTTCGGCATCCGCGGGTCTTTTACCGGAGATTCGATATCCAAAATATCGGTTTCCTCGCCGGTAGTGCGGTTCATAACACGGATTGCCGCCGGATCCGTTTGTATTTGCAGAGAGTCGTTTCCGAGTTTCGCTTCAATAGTTTGCGGCGCAATTAAAAAATCACCGCTCACAAAAGTATTCAGCACCGCTTTTTGAATAAAGCGCTCCTGACCGATTCCTTTCTTTTCCCGAAAATTCTGCAAGTCTTTCACTTCAAAATTCCCCAAATTGCCGACAAACTCCGGCAACCGGATTTCAGTACTTTCCGGCGCGGTAATCTCAATCTCGTAAGAAAACACATCCCCGATAAAAACCTGCGAAGCGCTGACCGAAGCTTTCACTTCCAAATCAAGCGCAAACGCAGCTCCGGAAAAGATCAACAGTAAAAGCAAATTCTTTTGAAAAAAATGTGTCATAAAATCCCCTCTACCGCCGGGCTGCACGCGCCCGGCGTCGGAAATAATCCAAAAGCGGCGCCACCGTTTCCTTAAATTCATTCCCGATTAAAATCCGGACATAATCGATAGACATCCGCTGAAACATTTCTTTGGCTGCACGAGCTTGCTTTTTTGCTTCCCGCATAAACGCTTCCCGGAACGCGGCATCGCCCGTATCAATCAAAAGAACTTCTCCCGTTTCGGGATCTTCAAGTTCCACGAGCCCTACCGCCGGGAGTTCCGTTTCCCGCGGGTCCACCACAGAAAGCGCAATCACATCATGCTTTTTCCGCAGTATTTTAAACGAGCGCTCAAAACCGGAATCCAGAAAATCCGAAAGCACTACCACCACGGCTTTCCGTTTCAAAACATCGCCCGCGTATTTCAGCGCGACCTGCAAATTTGTTTTATGATTTTCGGGTTTAAAATAAAGCACTTCACGAATCAAACGAAGCACATGTTTACGGCCTTTGGCCGGCGGAATAAAAAGTTCCACCTGATCGGTAAAAATCAAAAGCCCTACTTTATCGTTATTGCGGATTGCGGCAAAAGCAAGGAGCGCCGTGAGCGTTGCCATCACCTCGCCTTTCATTTGACTGCCGGAACCGAATTCCGAACTCGAACTCGCATCCACCATAAGAAGCATATTGAGTTCGCGTTCTTCCACAAATTTTTTGACATAAGGCGTGCCGGCACGCGCCGTCACATTCCAGTCAATGGAACGCACATCGTCGCCCGGAATGTATTCCCGGACTTCGCTGAATTCCATTCCGTTGCCTTTAAACGAGCTGTGATAAACGCCCGCCATCACCGCGTCCAAAGTGCCGCGCACCGAAAGTTCAATACGGCTGACTGTTTTTAAAACGTCTTTGGAAAGCATACGAACCTATTAAGGAACTTCGACCGAATCCAAAATTTTCTGCACCACCACTTCCGGAGAAATTTCTTCGGCTTCCGCTTCATAACTCAGTATCAAACGATGGCGAAGCACTTCCATCGCGACACTCTTTACATCTTCGGGAGTTACATAAGCGCGCCCTTGAATAAAGGCATGCGCTTTCGATGCCTGCGCAAGCCCGATAGAGGCGCGCGGAGAAGCGCCCACCTCAATCAAACCGACCAAATCGTTTCGCTTAACGCTTGCCGGATCCCTGGAAGCAAGCACCAGATTCACAATGTATTCGCGGATGCGTTCATCCACATAAACCTGTTTCACCAGTTCCCGCGATGAGAGAATATCCTGTTTCGAGGCTACCACTTGCGGCGCTTTCAAGCCGGAGCCGCTCACCATTTCAAGAATCCGCATTTCATCGGTTTTCCCGGGGTAACCCACTTTGACTTTCAGCAAAAAGCGGTCCACCTGCGCTTCCGGAAGCGGGTAAGTGCCTTCCTGCTCAATCGGGTTTTGCGTGGCGAGCACCAAAAACGGAGCATCCAATTTAAAAGATTCATCGCCGATGGTGATGGTGCGTTCCTGCATCGCTTCAAGAAGCGCGCTCTGTACTTTGGAAGGCGCGCGGTTAATTTCATCGGCAAGAACAAGGTTTGAAAACAAAGGTCCCTTCCGCGTTTCAAAGCGGGCCTCTCTCGCATTATAAATCGTTGTTCCGATTAAATCCGCCGGAAGCAAATCCGGAGTAAACTGAATCCGCTTGAAATCGGCAGAAATAGCTTCGGCAAACGCTTTCACGGCCGTCGTTTTGGCAAGGCCCGGAAGCCCTTCCAAAAGCACATGTCCGTCGGCAAGAATTCCAATCAAAATACTTTTCATCATCGCCTGCTGCCCAATGACCGTATTTTCCACTTCACGGAGAAGAGCCGAGCAAAACGAACTTTGCTGTGTGATTTTTGATGATAATTCCTGAATATCCATTATAATATCCTCTTACAAATAAGTTAATCTTCTTGGTTAAAACTCATGAGGGCGCCCGCCGCTTTCCAAGTTTCGAGATTCATGTATGTTTCCCGGATACCGCCGTAGCGCGCGTGAGCAAATTCCGCTAAAAGAGAGTCCCAGCCTTCCAAAAAACCTTGAGCCGACAGTTCTTCCAAATCGGAATCGCCGTATTGCAGAAAAGCCCAGGACGTGCATATTTTTTCAAGTGTAGCCATAAACTTGCGGCTATCCAAATTTGAGGCGCGGAGTTTTAACAGATTAAATTCTTCCCGGATCTGCCGCATTTCCTTAACGCGCTCGTTCGCTTCCCCTTTTTGCATAAGAAACCGCCGCCGTTTCAAAAAGAAAAGGACAAGAGCGCCGGCAAGACAAATGAAAATCAAAAATACCGTCATAAAAATAACCGGAGACGTTTCCGGGCGAACACTCACGGAAAATGCATCGGTACGCAGTTCGGTATTTCCCTGAACCGAAGAACTCATAATGCGAAGCGGCGCCACTTCAAAATTCCCCGTATCTTTCGCCACCACCGTATAAATAATATGGCTTTCCGCCCATTCTTTTCCGTCGCGAACCGCACGCCCGGATTCCTGGCGCACGGCAATTTGTTCTAAACCCTTCGCCGACACCGCACTAGCGGGCATCAAAAGAAGAAAGCTATCCGGATCCGGCCGCACCGCAGAAACCGAAACCTCAAAAGTATCGCCCACGGTTAAAGAATGCCCGGGGACGCTTACTTTTAAAGTAACCGGGAGCGCCTCGTTTTGATTTATGCCGATAGAATCCGCGTCAAACATCACCCAAGAATATACAAATTACCGAGCGTTTAAGTAATCCAGTACTTTCTGTGTTAAATCGTTTTCGTTTTTCCAAAAAAGAACCGAACCGGTGGCACGGTCAAGCACCATATCGTAGCCTTCCTGCAACGCAATTTCGTTGATCGCTTTTCGAATCAGTTGAATGATCGGCGCGCTCACTTTTTCATTTTCCGAAATCAGTTCGCCGGTGCGTCCGTAAACGCGGTTGATAAAATCTTTTAACTCGGTTTCTTTCTTCGCGTAATCGGATTCAAGTTCCTTGCGCTTTTCGTCGGAAAGCATCAGCGTTTGTTTATCCAAACGTTCTTTAATCGCGGCCAGTTCTTTTTGAAGAAGGTTTGCCTGCTGTTCCCATTTGGCCACTTGACGGTCGTATTCATCTTGCGCTTTGCGCGTGCCTTTATAGCCTTCGAAGATCAATTTGGAATCCACATGAGCGATTCTCAAATCCTCTGCGCCGAAAGCCTGAAAGGCAAAAAGCAGACAAATTATCAGTAGCAAGCGAGAAAGCATATTTCCTCCCGTTAGAATCCTTGACCGATCACAAAATTGAATTCCATCGAACCGACACCGCTGGACGTAAGACCGTTGTAAGTCTCGCCCGGGTCCAAAGGCCATGCAAAATCAAACCCGATAATGCCAAGCATCGGCACAATCACGCGGAAACCGAAACCGAAGTCGCGCTTGAGAGAAGACGGATCCCATTCGCTGAGCGGGTTCGATTGGTTTCTCGCCACTTTCACGTTCGGGTCAAAACGTTTTCCGAAAACATTACCGGCATCAAAGAAGAACGGCAAGAGGTAGAATGTATTCGGGACAATACCCCACTGAATTTCCGCGCCGAAATATTGATAACTGCGCCCTAAACGGCGGTAACCGATAGAACCCGAACTGTAACCGCGCATCATGCCGTCATAACCGAGTACGCCGCCCATTTGGTAAAGCGTCCGGTACTGAATCGGATCGCCGATAATAATCCCGTATTGGTTGGTGAGAGCGAGAGCCACCTTATCGCGGAAAAGCGGGAACCACCACTTCACCGTTAAATCGGTTTTCACAAAATTAAAGTCGCTGAATAAGGCCTCATCTGCAACCTGCACGGAAAGTTCATAGCGCGAACCGTCCGTCGGGAACATCGGCAGGTTTTTATCATCGCGGATCAATTTAAATGTCAGCGCCGATTCGATACCGGAAAAGCGAACAAGACTTCCGTCCACATTGGGCCCCTGATCGTTCATAAGCCAACTGTAACCGATTTGACCATAGAAATAATCGTCCGGCCATTTCAAACGTTTACCGACATAAATGCTTCCGCCGTAACGCGTAATGTTCGGATCGTTATCAATAAACCACCAACTGTAACTGAGGCTCGCCCCGAGAGTAATCGGACGGTCAAAGAGCCACGGTTCGGCAAAACTGACGGAATAACTCTTTTTATCCGCGCCGTATTCCACATTAAGCGAAGCGCTTTGACCGTCGCCCATACAGCAGTTCGGAATCGAAAGTCCGAGCGTTCCCACAAGTCCGTCGCTTTGGCTGTATGCAAGACCCGCGCTGAATTGCCCGGTACCGGCTTCGCGTTCCGTTACGGTGAAATCCAAATCCACATCTTGCTCGCCCACTACTTTAATATCCGGGTAAACCATATCGAAGTAATTCAGCTGCATGATTTCACGGAAACTGCGTTCCATCAAAGATTGACGGTAAGTATCGCCCGGATAAAGCCGGATTTCGCGGCGAATCACCTTGTCCTTTGTTTTCGTATTGCCGCGCACATGAACGCGGTGAATTTGCGCCGGCAAACCTTCATGCAAGCGATAACTCAGATGCACAATAGAGTCGGCTTCAAACGTGCGGGTTTCTTCAAACTGCGCGAACAAATAACCGTCTTCGCGGTAAGCATCCAAAATCGAACGTTTCGAAGCTTCGTAGGCATAGAAATCAAACACATCTCCGCTGTCCAGGCGAACCGCCGCCCCAAGCATTTGATCGTTCAGCACCTCGTTTCCGGAGAAACGCGCCGAACCGAAGTAATAACGGCGGCCTTCAAAAATGCCGATATGAATCCGGACATAACTGGAAGCATTAATTTCATCGTAAGGCATGAGGGCCGAGAAAGTTTCTTCAAGTGTGTAACGCACGAGGAGTTTTTCGGCATATTTGCTTTTCTTTTTGATTTGAAGGAGCGAATCTATTTTCGCATTTTTCCAGGCGAAACCGGCAGGGAGGTTTTTAATCCATTCTTTACGGAGATCTTCATACGCAATAATGCGGTTCAAAATTTCCTTTGCGGTTACTTCGTCTTTAATCTCGGGAACAGGAATCGCCTGCGCCGTCTTGGAATAGTTCGTTCTGATTTTCCGGAAATAATGGTCGGCGAGTTCATACGTTCCGCCCGCAAGTTTATTCATAATGTTCGCGGTATCGGAAATTGCCTGATTCATTTGATAATAAAGCATCTGCAAACTAATGTCTTTCGGAACCACGCGCCCGAGATAGAACGCGGCGCTGGAATCCGGGAGATACTCTGCACGGAAATCTCTCAGTTCCGCATCTAAAAACCCGTGATGGCGCACCGCATTGAGCACGCTATCGCGGTCGGCTTCAAACACCGCTTCCTTGAATTCACCGTCGCCCCACCAATTCATTTTCTTGGTAACCATGTGCTCTATAATATTTTCCGCCGGTACATTTTTGTTTCCGGTAATCACGATTTCGCGGACTTTCACCTTAGGTCCTTCGCGGACAATAAAGATCACTTCGTTTTCATGTTCGGAAACGCTTACTTCCCGGTACCCGACTTCCGCAAGTAAAAAGCCCTCCGAACGGTAGTGGTTTAAAAGATTGGTGCGGGCGCGCTCCAATTGGCTTTTGCTGTAAACCTGACCGCGGATAAGATCTACCCGAAGCCGCAAATCCTCTACGGAAATCTCGTCGTTTCCCTCAATATTAAAGGTATCGAGAGCCGGAAGTTCGAGCACACGGAAAATAAGATCCAGCTCGCCGCCGGTCCCCACATAATTCACCCACGCGCTCACGTCGTCAAAATAACCGGATTCATACAACGCCGAAACACTTTTCTGAACCCGTTCACTCAAAATCTGAGGCGGAAACGATTGCCCTTCCCGAACGCTCAAGCGGCTGAGCACCGAACGTTCATCCATATTCACCATTCCCTCAACACTAATCCGGCGAATCTTATTCTCGGAAAGGAACGACTCCGGCAAGTCTAAAAGCTGAGCATGCACCATGCCGAGCGCAAAACTAACGATAAAGAAAAAACGCAAAAACAGAAGATACCTGCTCAAATCAAAAAAAATTTATCCAAAAATACAAAACTTAAAGAATCGAACCACCGCTTGCCGCACAAATCCGGGGCTTTAAGAACGTTTCTTATTCTTCCGCGCTCTTTTACGGGAGAAAACAAACCGATAGTATCCGTTTTACTCCTTAGGTTTTCTTACGGAACGTAAACCATCAATATGTTCAAACAATTCCGGGTTAATCGGAGCCCACATCGGATCCAAAATAAAATCGATTCCCTCCCGGCGCGCAAGTTTTGCCACAGGAACAAAATCACTATCTCCTGCAATCAAAACAACCTGCTCCACAAGCCTCTTATAGGCAAGTGAAGAAATATCAATTCCTATTTTCATATCAACACCTTTCTGCCGAATGTTAAGTGCAAAATCGTCTTCGGCAATGTCTTCAATTCTTTTTTTGCCGTTAAAAATTTGCTTTGTCACTTTTTCGGAAAGTGCAAAATGAGCCGTATCACCGGCAAGCCGTCCCATTCGCAAAGCAACTTTGCGCTTTTTCTTTAATTCATTATGAAAGTCATTAACCCATTTAAAAGTATCCGATTTTCCAAAATCTTTGGATTTTTTTAACAACGGATGATAAATCTGCTTATCAACAGGCGGACAGTCGTAATAAAAAATCCGGTACAAATGATGATTTTCCGAATGATATTTTTCCTTTAAATGGAGTGTACAATATCGGATCAACTCTTCGGCACGCCCTTGCGGTGTCTTTTCACCCCAACAAGAAAAAGCTCTTTTCCTGTAAAATCCCCCATCAACAAGAATTGCCGTCCGAATCATTTCCCCTCCATAAAAAAAGCTTCCGGACTGTGCGATTTCCTTTATCTTAGGAATGCTTACTTCCGGAAGCAGTTAAAAAGTATCAATCTGATACCTCCTTAATATATCATTTAAAATCATGATTGTCAAATAAAAAAGAGAACTCGTTTCGGAGTTCTCTTTCTTCAATCGCTTGAAACTTATTGCCCTAAATACTTGCGGCCGCGGCCGTATTCATCAATGTATTCCACATAATCGGGAATAAAACCCTGCGAGAAACTGAACGATACCGGAACGCCGCATTGGAATTCATTCATCAACTTTCCTTTGTCTTTGAACGGAGTCTTTTTCTTTTCGATACGTTCATTACCTTTTTTACCGACAATCACTTCCGCTTCGCACCAGCCGCTGCCGCTTTGCTTTGCGAAAACTTCTTCGCCCGCGGTGGAGACCAATTTGATTTTATTCACCACAAGTTCGGTATTATTACCCGTAGAAGCCCAGAATTGAAGTTCACCGGTAAGAGAGGTCGGCGAAATTTTGATGGTCGGGAACGCCATAACGTAACCCCATTTGTCCACGCGCGGAGACGGTCTTTCGCCGATATTTTCACCGAAAATCAAGAAGTAACCGCGGGTTCCGAGGCGGCTCTTATTCAAAGCGGCTTTCAAATCCGCATTTTCCGGAGCAAATTCGTTCATTTGTAAGAGATAATATTCGGAAACCACCGGGTCTTCTTCATTTTTTGCAATCGGAAGCATACGGGCAACGAAAGCGTCTTCCGCTTCTTTCCGGATGCTCTTTAAAGGGGCTTCGGAAATTTGGTGGCGTTTGGCAATGGCGAGAGCGGTGTCGATTTTAGCAAAACCGTTCACGACCGTGTTAAAATCAGCGTCTTGCGCCACGAGACGCTTGCCGGACTCCGCCATGATAGTGGTAAATTCCTGAAACACTTCAGGTTTTGTTACTTGCGTCAAGTTTTTTTGCGCCTGTTCGAAATAACCGGTAATCAAAGCGCTGTTCGGGTTATTTTTCGATTCGATATCGGCTGCTCTGGCAAGAGCGAGCGTAAAGTTATCGAAAAATTCTTCGGAAACGCCGCCTTTCTTACGAGCTTCCAGATAAGAGTTAATCGCATTCCGATAACGCTTGGATTCCAGATGCTCGTCACCGCGCTTTTCGTTGGTGCCCTTACAGCCGGCAAGGAAAACCAACGCGCCCACTAATACCGTCAATAACTTTTTCATGTGTTATCCTTTTTTGAGGTTCCGGTAAAAAGAACCAAAATAAAATATCTCCTTTTAATTTAATTAAATATCTTTATTACAGGTATAGATTAGATATAGATTTTATACGGATTACACATATTTTAGGAAACAAAGCCGTGAATGTTCTTGTGGTCGCTCCGGAAGCCGGAGAATGGAATCAACTCAGCCCTCTCGCGGGGGCCGTTAATCTCATGTCCGAAGCTTCGGCGAGAGTCGGCAATAAAGACCTGGTTTATTCCCCGTTTTTCCCCAAACTTTTTAGAGATTTATCCGAATATTCCTGCATTTTCAAAGGAATTGAGCCTTTGGGCGAAAGACCGTTTGAAGTGTGGAAAAAGCCGGACTCTTTCCATTACCACATCCGTTACGACGAATATTTCGATCGCCCGAAAGTTTACGGAGAAACCCGGAACCCTTACGCAGACAATCATCTTCGTTTTTCGTTCCTTGCCTCGGCGGCGCTCACTTATACCCGGGAAATCGGATTTAAACCGGATGTAATTTTCTCGCATGACTGGGGCGGAGCCTTGGTTTCCGCCCTCGCGAGAGGACTTTTTGCCGAAAACTTCGGAAATATCCCTTTTTACATTACCATCCATAATATGAAATACGATTTTTACGTTTCCGAACAGGAAATCGAAAGAATCGGACTCGACAGAAAAGACAACAACATCGACGGTTACGAATTTTGGGGTAAAGTCAGCCTTCTCAAAGTCGGTTTGTGTTACGCGGAAAAAATTTTCCTGCCGTCGCCCGGTTACCGCGATGCGATCCTCCACGGCATAGCCGGCGGAATGAGCGGATTCCTGCGGCACAATGCGCATAAACTCGAAGGCGTTCAATTCGGAGTGAATTACCGCACTTGGGATTTCAATATTAAACAGAAACTCCCGATTGAAACGGCGAAAAAAGAAGCACGGAAACTGCTTGCGGCCTACTTCCGCGAAGACTTCGGAGAAAAACTCGTCGTCTATTGTCATTTGAATGAGGAATCCGGCGATACTTCCGAAACTCTTGCGACGATTCTTGCCGATATTACCAAACTTCCGTTTTTTATTGTGATCGGCGTTGATCCGGAAACGCCGGAATGGAATTATTATCAAACGATTCTCGGCGAAACGTCAAATTTGATGGCGCTCCTCCCGTTAGATAAAGACTACAACAACCAAAGACACTTAAAGATGGCTTTAGCCGGCAGCGATCTTCTTTTTGCTTCTCAGCTCAAAGAGCCGTCCGCTTCGCTTGTACTTAAATCTCTCGCCGGAGGTACGATTCCGCTTATCGGAAAAGATGTCGGCTGCGCCAGTCTTTTGGATTCCGAAAGTGAAAACGCAAACGTATTCATTGTCGATGATTCGACAGCTCCCGACCAAATGCTCCGCGGAATGAAACAAGCCTTGGATATTTATCAGTCAAGCCCCGGGCAGTGGACGGAGATGGTGCGCCACGCTTACGGTTTCCGTTACGAATGGGACTGCACGATTTCACAATATTTATTAACTTTGGGCAAGTCGTAGGGGACTTTAGCTCAATCGGTTAGAGCCGCGGACTCATAACCCGCTGGTTTCCGGTTCAAGTCCGGAAGGTCCCACTCAAAAACCCTGATTCCCAAACGGAGTCGGGGTTTTCTGTTTTCGGCAAGCCGGAAGTTTTTAGTTGTCCCTAAAGAACATTCCTGAATAATTCCGAAAGCGTGAGGGATCGTGACCCGAAGGGCGGAGACGCGTTGGCGCAGCTCCGTTTTTGCAAGATGGCTCGCGCGACAGATACCCTGCAAAAATAGAGCCCGACCCGGCGCTTTATTCGTGGATGCTTCTTTGGATCCCGGCTCGGAGACAGGGATGGTGCTTGTCCGGGATGAATTGATGATGACGGCGATTGCGCCGGGGCACGCCCAAAACTTTTATTCGACCGGTGTTTTGCCGATGGGGATCGTCGGAAACGGGAGTTCCAAATCCAGGCGAATCGGGCAATGATCCGAACCTTGGATGTCGGAACAAATTTCAGCGACGTCCACATTGTCAACAAGAGCGTTATCGACAAATGCGTAATCCAGGCGCCACCCCACATTCCGGTTACGGGCGCCCATGCGGTTCGACCACCAGGTGTAAGCGTCTTTGGTATGCGGATGAAAATGACGGTAAGTATCCGTGAAGCCGCTTTCAATGTATTTATCAATCCAAGCGCGTTCGATCGGCAAAAACCCGCTCACATTTTCATTTTCCCTGGGGCGCGCGATGTCGATTTCCCGGTGCGCCGTGTTGTAATCCCCGACGGTCACCACATGTTTTCCGCGTTTCAGCCAATCGAGGGAATTTTCGAGGAAAGCGTCGTAAAAACGAAGTTTGTAATCCACGCGGTCTTCTCCGCGCCCGCCGTTCGGGAAATAAATGGAATTGAGAACCCAGTCCGGAAATACCAGTTGAAGCACCCGGCCTTCCGCATCGAACTCTTCTATGCCGAAGCCGTAATTCACCGCATCCGGTTCAATTTGGCTGAAAACCGCGACCCCGCTGTAACCCTTTTTAAGGCGGCTGGGATTCCAATAACTGAAATAATCGTCCACCCGGCGCAGTTCTTCGGGAATCTGATCCGGTTCCACGCGCGTTTCCTGCAGACAAAGGATGTCGGGGCGGGTAGAATAAAACCAATCCGTAAAGCCTTTCTTGACGGCCGCTCGGATTCCATTCACATTCCAGCTAAAGATATTCATTCGGAACCGTTCAACAAAACAACGGAGGTAAAGATAATTTAAAACCGTTGGAAACTTCAATAAAAAATACCCATAAGAATTAGAATGCTTATATTTAAAACATGAAAAATGCCATTTTCCCTATTTTTAGTGTTTTTATTGCCGTTTTCCTCGCTGCTTGCGGCGGAACCAACCTTGATGTCCCGACGGACTTGCCGCCGATTTGCCGGGAAATCGATTTCAACAGCCAACCGGACATGAGAGAAATCTGCGGCGTGCGAAACGTTCGCACGCGGGCTTACCAGAATATTCCCCAGCAGCGTTACCTGATTCAGCCGAAGGAAGCGTCTCTCGTTAAAACAAACGGCCGGGTGGAACTCCGGCTCCCGAACACACTCCCGATTGAGCTTGACGACGCGCTGCTCCAAACCGAAATCAAATTCGACCAGAACGCGCGCATGACAAAAATCAAGAACCGCTACGACTACTACGAATTTTACCCTGCCGAAAGGGAACGCCTCCGGATTTTTAAGATCACGCTCATCTCGGACTTCGGCAATGAATTCGCCTATTGCTTCCGTGTTCCGGAAAAACGCGGCAACGACCGCACCCGCAGCGTGGCCATGGGAAACCGTGTGGATCTCATGGAATGCTTCGACTTCAATAAGCTCGTGGAAACTCACCGGAAGTAATTTTCAGGAGCGCAGACAAGCGCCTCGCGATCCGGGATATTTCTTCGCTATTTTTTATTCGCTACAATATGTTTTGATGGGCGGGCCCGCCGTCGGCGGCCGGGCTGTATTGCACTAAGGCAGCTTGCCAAGTGCAACGGAGCCGCGCGGAACTTCACCGGAATCCGCCTTTCGCGTCTCCGCCCTTCGGGTCACCATCCCTGCCCGGGAAAACGTTTAAAATGACTTGCCGCAACGGCTGCCGCTTCGCCCGATAACTTCGCCGTTATCGCGGATTTCAATGATTTCGCAATGATTGGAGCAGTCTTTGCAAGTGAAGGCGCGGCTTTCGATTTCGTGGGCG
>JAISUZ010000100.1 GCA_031271785.1 Fibrobacter sp.
AATTTCATGCTGAAATCTCCCATAATGATTAAAACCTAAAATATTTTCCATTGTTTTTTTGACTCCTTATGCCCGTAATGCAAAACACCGGATAAAATTTATATTATTTTTTCGGAAAGTGTACAATAGGTTGCATTTTATTTAAAATCAGGTTTATGAATTTACTATTTATATCAATACAGAGTCCGGATGGCCACGGGCTATGCCCTCGTCATGAGAAGAAAACGGACTGCCGCGCTTTCGGCTCGCAGTGACAGAAACCGGTTTTTCCGCCCTGAAACCGGGTCGAAAAGATTCGACCCCTACGCCGTTATTGTCCTGTTCAAATTCGCCATGACAACGAATAATAAATTGGACATATTTTCCTATTGTCAATTTATACGGAATTTGCTGGGGCGCCATATTTTGCGCCCTTACATTTCGTGCCCGAGGAACTTAAATGCAATTTTTGGATTTTTAAGGCGTTTGTATATGCCGTAAAAAATAACGTCAATACGCTTGCGTGCTGACAATGTTTACGGAGGCATATACGAATGCCTTTTCTTCGCGTGAGGGATGATGACCCGTACGGGCGGAGACGCATGCGGCTCCGTTGCACTTGGCGAGCAGCCTTAGTGCAATACAGCCCGGCCCGCGCGAAGCGCCGGGCACGCCAAATTTATTCTTCTTCTACTTCTTCCCATTCCTCTTCGTCGTCGGCGGGGAGAATGATCAATCCGAGAGATACCGGTTCGCCTTTCAAGTTCATGTAAGCTTCCAGATAAAGGCGCGTGGATAACGGGATAATGCGAAGGTCCATCATGGTGCCGCCGCGATGAATGCTCTGCGGTCCGCGCTTGAAAAACAAAAACTTTTTACCGACAAATTCCAACCGGTTTTCTTCAAAAGAATAATGCCAGTTCGTTTCGCCGTCTTCCGATTGTTTGTACAAACAAAGATCCTTGTCAATGTCGCATTCCAAAGAGGCGCGTTCCTGATAACGCCGGTTCCATTCCCGGCTGAACGCGCACGATTGTACGGAAAGTCCGCCGTTTCGCTTGCGGTTCAGTTGTTCGTTAATAAATACGAGATCCATTTTCCGGTCGCTTACTTTGTTCCAAACATCCATGAGAATCAAGTACGCTTCTATGTCGCGGGGGCATTTGCCGTCGAACTCTACCGATTCGTGCGCTTTCAAGAGTTTTGTTTGCAATTCCATGTCGAGTTCATCCGGAATTTTACTTTCCTTGATTTTATCCAATACTTTTTTCGCGGGCACCATCACCACTTTACCGTCTTTGCGAACAACGTAACCGAGTTCATCGCGCACCATATTCAAACATTGCTGCACATGAATCCCCACCACATTCGAACCTGCGGAAACAAAGTCCACGCCGAGACTTAAGTGCCATTCTACCGATGAATTCGAAGCGTCTTTATCCAACAAACAAAAAGATTCTTCCCGGATGCCGTCGATATAAATTATTTGAACGTTGAGGCGCGTTAAAATTTCGCCGCCGTCCGCCGGCTGTTCGAGACTCCACAAATCCGGCATGGTTCGCGTGAGTTCGGCGAATGCTTTATCGCCGTCGAGAGCGGGGAGAAGAGAATCGTTTCTCGCATTCTTTTCCCGAAGCAATTCGGAATAAGAACTTTTGATTTCAATATTCTGAAACGCCGAGCGCGTGTCGGCCATACAAACGGCGCAGCACGCTAAGAATAAAATCAATATGTGTTTCATAATCCCACGCGCCTGAGTAAGAGATTCAACAAATAAAAGAACACGCCGAATATAATAATCACAGGCCCTACCGTAAGGTTCAATACGGTTGCTGCGAGAAGTCCGCCGAAAGTCAGTACGCAGGATATCATAGAGGATAAAACAATCATTTTCTTTAAACTGCCGACACGGCTTTCAGCAATGTAGGCGGGTATCGTAAGGAGGGCGATCACAAGTATCAAGCCCACCGCCTGCGTGGCCATTACAACCGTGAGCGCAATCAGGATTATCATCAGCAAATAAAGAGGGAACACGCGCACGCCGCGGATGCGCGCAAATTCGGCATCATAGGAAATCGCGTGGAACTCCGCAAAGAAAAACGCCGTTAAACCCACAATCACGAGCGTTAAAACACTCATGACCTGCACGAGAGACATGGGCACGGTCAGAATACTTCCGAAAAGAAAGCTCATCATATCTCCGGTATAACCCGGCGTGAGGTCGGTGAGAATAATCCCAAGCGCCATGCCGAAGGCCCAAATCACGCCGTTTAAAGTGTCGGCGCGGGAGCGGTCTTTCCAAGTAAGCCATCCCATCAGCAAGGCGCAAAGCACCGAAAATCCGAACGCGCCGATCATGGGCGAGAATCCGAAAAAAACGGAAAGCCCGATACCGCCGTAAGAAGCGTGCGCGATACCGCCGGAAAGAGAGGCGAGGCGGTTTACCACCACAAAAGAGCCGACGATTCCGCAAGTGAGCGCCACGAGAAAACCCGCCATCAGCGCGTTTCTCATAAATTCCATGGATAGCATTTCGATCATAGGGCACCTCTAAAAATTGCTTTGCGTTCATGAAATCTCGCAGAACCGAGCAGAAGCAGGAGTAAAAAGCGGCTAATACCCGTGATATATCTTTCCGGGTACGAAATATAGGGAAACGGGATATGGGAAACGGAATATAAATTTTTCATGCCCCTTGTCCTGCGTTCCTTATCCCTAACTTTCATGCAAGTACGAACCGAATCAATACAACGTGTTATTGCCGGTTTCACAGGTAATAAATTTTCAGGGATGCCCGTCATAACCTAAAAATATGAAAAGGGGATTATTTTTTCAATTTGTGCGGAGATGGTTCCCTTGGCATGCGTGATTTTCAGGAGTTCACGCTCCAGTGTTTCCGGCGGTTCGTGAATGCCCGGAGGCACATTACCGCAAAGAAGGGTTTCCCCGAGCGCATTATGGAGCGCCATGGTCGCTTCGATGTACTTTAAGTGAGTCGGTTCTTCCAGAATAAAATTGAGCGGTTTCTTTTGGTTCAGCACGCGCGAATCCGGGATGCCCGCGCCGAATTCGTCTTCCACACCCATGTTTGCAAGAATCGCGGCAGATTCGAGGAGCGCTTCCGAGATTTCGGGAACGGCAAGCGCATTCTTAACGCCGGTCGCCGTTACAATCACATCGGCGTTCAAAAATAATGCGCAGACTGCAGCCGTTTCACGGATATCGAGTACCTTTTCGGCATTGGAGGCAAGGGTTTCGGGGACACCGAAACGCGTATCGGTCGCTACCGATACGCGGGCTCCGGCGCGGATTCCTTCCCAGAAAATTCCGGAGCCCACCTTGCCGGAACCGATTACCGCAAGGCGCTTCCCTTCCCAATCGGAAAATCCGGTTTCTTTCATGGCGCGGAAAAAGCCGTCACCGGTTCCGAGAGACGTTTCAATTTGCTTAATCACGCCGCTATCGGCAATCCACACCGGACTTGCCGACTTTTCATACCGGGAAACCCCGGAACGCGTGAGTTCCACAAAACCATAACGGGAATTAAAATGAGAAAACCGGCCGGCGCAATCGAGAATCACATCGAACGATTTTTCGGTTTCACCGGGGTGCACCAGCGGAATTTCATGTTCTTTTAAAAAGGAAACCGTTTTTTCATCGCAGGGAAAATCATCCGAAACGCCAACGGAAAGATGCGCACCGCCGGCGAGAAGCGCGCGGTATTTCACAAGCGTATTTCTAAATACAGGCGCGGCATCCAAAACTTTCGTATTACGGAACGGCCTGGTATGCGCCCACGTTTCAAACTGTCCTTCGAGCGCCGGATATTCGGCGGGCGCGTAATATTTTTGAATTTCACTTTCAAACATGGTTTCCCCACCACTCTTTCAAATCTTTTAAATGCGGAAAATGAAAATCAACCCACGCCGGCGTTTCCCCGGCAGGCGAAATCCACACCGTCGTCCAGCCGCGCGCATGAGCGGTTTTCAAATTTTGAAGCGAGTCTTCAAGCAAAATGATCCGGGAAGGTTTATTCCCTTTTTTCCAAACGCCGCGGGTTTCCAAAAAAAGCTCCATTTGCCCGTAAGCGTTTTCCGAAGGTTTCCCTTCCCAATTCATCGCGTTTAAATCCAAAATGCCGTCGAACACATTTTCAAGCCCCATGGATTTTAACCCCTGCAAACTCCAATCTTCCCGCGCATTGGTGAAGATAAATTTCCGGCCGCGGATCTGTTCCAAAAGCGCTCTTTTTTCGGGAGAGAGTTTCGGAAGAACAAGCCCCGGATTCGTATGGATAAAATCGAAAAACTCGTGAGGATCCACACCGTGCAATGCCCGGAGCCCGGCGAGAGTCGTACCGTATTTCCGCAAATAATTTTTCCGGAATTCCCCCGCCGTTTCAAAATCCGTTTTCAAACGGTCTTGCACAAACAACGTAATATTCCGGTCGAGCGAATCCAAAACACCGCGCTCTTCTTCTCCGTATAGCGTTAAATCGTAATCAAAAAGCCAAATCAGAGATTCATCTTCGGGCATCAGGGGGAACAATGAACGAGTCCCCCGATTTGCCGCGCGAGGTAAGTCGCGTAATTATCCGTCATGCCGCTCACAAAATCAAGAACCTGATGATACGCTTCCGCCGTTGAAACGCTTTGCCCGATTTTTGCAGCTCCGATCAAACGCACAATTCTGTCGGCGCGGTAAGAGTGGTTCCCGTAAACGCGCGCCTCATGCACTCCGGAAACAAAGGCATCGAGCACGGTGCTGAGAGTCGTATAACTCCCCACTTCCAGTTCCGTTTTGCGGCGGTCGGGATAAATGCGTTCTTTCCCAAGGCGTTTGGCAAGCCGGATTCCTTTCATGGTATCGGAATGCGATAAATCCAAAAGGCTTTTATTGAGCGTGCCGTTCATGATTTCCGTATAATATTCCGTAAAAAGATGCGCGATATCATCGATCAAATTCTGAATGGCAAGCCCGCGGATACTCGAAAGAAAATCCCTGAAATTCCGTCCGTTTTCCTGAAACTCCTTGTCGATATCTATTTCGGAACCGCAAAGAAACATGAACATTTCCCGCACGTCGAAAAACTGTAAAATCCCAAGCTCAATCGCATCTTCCACATCCAGGATCGAATAACAAATATCGTCCGCGGCTTCCACCAAATAGCTGAGCGGGTGGCGCATCCATTTGCCGGTTTCGTATTCCGGAAGCCCGAGGGTATGGAACGTTTCGCGGAAAAGATCGGACTCCGTGAAAAATACGCTCGTGGGCGTGCCGTAATAAGCGAGGCGCGGGTATTTCACCATCGCTCCGATCGTTGCGTAAGTGAGGCGCATGCCGCCGTCTAAAAAGTGGTATTCGAGTTTGGAAAGAATGCGGTGCCCTTGGGCATTGCCGTCGAAATTTTCAAAATCCTTCATTTCCTTATCCGAAAGATTTTCAAACGGCGCGGTATTTCTGTTTTTGCGGAACCAGTCGCGGATTGCCGCCTCGCCGGCGTGCCCGAACGGCGGGTTTCCGATATCATGGGCAAGGCACGCCGCTTCAACGATCATGCCGAAATGCGACTCATTGAAATAAGCCGGCAAGTGTTCTTTAATGCGGTTAAAAACCGAAATGGCAAGGCTCCGCCCCACGCTCGAAACTTCAATGCTGTGAGTCAAACGGCTGTGTACATGGTCATTCACGGAAAACGGATGCACCTGCGTTTTTCTGCCGAGCCGGCGAAATGCCGTCGAAAAAACAATGCGGTCGTAATCCCGGTGAAATTCACTGCGGTTCGGGTCCCGCGCCGCCGGGTGGCTGTAACGCGAAGCCGAAAGTAAGGTTTCCCATTTAAGCATATATCCTTACCTCAAAAAGTCTTCGCACTCGAGAGCCGCCTTGCAGCCCGAACCCGCTGCCACAATCGCCTGCTGATGCAGGGGATCGCAAACATCGCCCGCTGCAAAAACACCCTCCACGCTTGTACGGGATGTCCCGGGAGCGACTTGAATGTAATCATAGCGGTCAAGCTCCAGCGCGCCATCCAGAAAACCGGTATTCGGCTTGTGCCCAATAGAATAAAAAATACCGCCGATCGGAATCTCTTTCAATAATCCGGTTTCGGTAGAACGCAGGCGCAAACCCTCCACCTTGTTTTCCCCGAGAATTTCATCCACTTCGTAATTCCACAAAAACTCCACTTTCGGGTGCGTTAAAACGCGCTCCTGCATCACCGCACTCGCCCGCAGTTTATCCCGGCGGTGAATAATCAAAACCTTGGATGCAAAATGAGTTAAATGAAACGCCGCTTCCATGGCCGTATCGCCGCCGCCGATCACCGCGAGTTCTTTATTTCTGTAAATCGGGAGTGCGCCGTCGCAAACCGCACAAGCGGAAATCCCTTTCTGCCAAAGTCTCTCTTCGCCTTTCACATGCAAAATTTTCGCCGTAGCGCCTGTGGCGACAATCAAAGCGCGCGCCGTAATTTCTTCGCCGGCTTCCGTATAAATCCGGAAAGGTTTTTCGGTCAAGTTTACTTTGGTAATCGTTTCCGTACGAATCCGCGTACCGTATTTCTCCGATTGAAGTCTCATGCGCTCCATTAAATCCGCTCCGGAAATCGCCTCGGGAAACCCCGGAAAATTTTCCACATCGTTTGTGACGGTGAGTTGCCCGCCGGCGCCGATGCCTCCTGCCATAAAACCTTCAAACAATAAGGGCCGCAGATTCGCCCGCGACAAATAAATCGCCGCCGTATGGGCGGCGGGTCCGGAGCCGATAATCACCACAGATTCCAACATAAAAACCTCCGGTTTATATAATAGAAAAACCGACTCTAAAAAGAGTCGGTTTTCGATGACCGGGAGGTCTTGACAGGAATCATTTCGCGTGTCCGCCGGACGAATCCGGTCGAGGCCACAAGTCTAACCTCTTATCCGATCCCCTATAATGTAAATCCGTTTTTCATCGCCTTCAAGGGTTTTTGTGTTTACCGTTAAACCAATACGGTATATTTCAACTTGGAATAGCTATCTTTGGGTCATGAAAATCGGCAAATATAACCAGGCCCGCGTTACGGATGATTTACCGCAAGGCTTTTATTTGGAAACGGAAGACGGCGACCGCATTTTGCTCCCCGGAAGCAGTGCACCGGAAAACACGCAGGCAGGAGACACTCTCCGCGTATTCATTTATATGGACAGCGAAGACCGTCCCATCGCCACCATGAAAAAACCGTTTGCCGTAGCCGACAGTTTTGCCGTTCTCAAAGTAAAAGAAGTGAATCAGTTCGGCGCGTTTCTCGACTGGGGAATCGATAAGGATTTAATGCTCCCTTTCAAACAGCAGCTCGGCGAACTCAAACCGGGCGATCTCTGCGTTGTTTACATTCTCGAAGACAAATTAAGCGGAAGACTGATTGCCACCGAAAAAATCAAATCGTTTTTTGACCGCGACACCAAACTTTTAAAACCAGGGCAAAAAGTAGAACTTGCGGCTTACGAAGTCACAAAAGAATTTGCGGATTTTCTCGTGGACTATCGTTACACAGGAAGGCTCTACCTCACCGGCAACGAAGATATTTACATCGGCGACATACTTTCCGGCTACATTCAAAACATCCGCGACGACGGAAAAATCTCCGTCAGCCTCACGCCGGTAGGGTTCCGCGCCGTTGCCGAAAACGCAGACATAATTCTCGACGCCCTTGAAAGGGCCGGCGGATTTCTGCCTTTCAACGACGACACTCCCCCGGAAGTGATCCGTAAAGAATTCGGAATTTCCAAAAAAACATTTAAGAAAATGATCGGCACTCTTTTCCGTCAAGAAAAAATCAGAATCGCAGAAAACGGCATCCGGTTACTTTAATTTTTACTTCTCGGAGTTTGCAGGGGGAATATCCCCCTCGCTTCAAACCCGCTGATCGCGCGCCCAAGTACTTCACTCTACGATCCGGCTTCCGCTTGTCGCCGGGGCGCCCGGCGGTTTTTGCGCTACCCCCTCAAGGGCATGTAATGTCATCGCGAACCACGTCTCTTTTTTGTCATCGCGAACGCGGGACGCGTGCGGCGATCCGGAAAATTCCAATCATGAATACAAGCACTATTCTTCACCGGATGGCCGCGGGCAATGTTCTCGCCATGACAAATTCATCGCCACTTTGTCCCGAATCCCGATTTGCGCACCTATTGAGTTCGTTAGGTTATGTAAGATTTTTTAAAAGTGCGCCGATACTTATTCCCTATTTTTCATGCCCGAGAAACTCGGTAGCAATTTTTTATCCCTAAGCGCGGTTCTCAATGCTCCGAAACAAATTTTTAGGCTGGAAGCCGCTCCGGTTTGTCGCGGAGCGTTGGAATCGCGCGAAGACACGTGAGGCAGGCGGAGGGTGCGCGCGAAGCGCGCAGTGCGCAGCACCGACCGGAGGGTAGCCCGGAGACACGCCGACCCGGCGCGGGTTTTATGCCGGTAGTGTATGGACGCGCCGGGGCACGCCCTAAAAACAAAAAACCCGGATTTCCCGGGTTTCAAGTTGTCTAGTAATCAATTGATTTTTTACTTCGCGCGTTCTACGTAGGAGCCGTCGCGGGTATCCACTTTAATGCGGGTTCCCTGCTCAATGAAAAGCGGGATCTGCACTTCGGCGCCGGTTTCGAGAATGGCCGGGCGCATTACGTTTCCGCTCGTGTTTCCCTGCGCGCCCGGAGGGGAATCCACAATCAGGAGTTCCACGAAGGTCGGCGGTATGACTTCAATGGCCTTGCCGTCCCACCAGGTGACTTCCACATCCGCATTTTCCAAAAGCCAGACTTCCGCGCCGTTCATGGCTTCTTTGGGAATCTCCATGGTTTCCATGGTGCTTTTGTCCATAAAATACCAGGTGGCGCCGTCATTGTAAAGGTAAGTCATTTCGCTGTAAGTTACTTCCGCTTCTTCTACGGTGTCGCCGCTTTTCCAAGTGCGTTCGAGCGTGCGGCCGTTCACCAGGTTTTTGATACGGACGCGGTTAAACGCTTGTCCTTTTCCCGGCTTCACAAATTGGTTCTCAATAATCATGTAAGGTTGTCCGTCAACCATGATTTTCAGTTTTTTACGAAATTCGTTTGTACTTACTATACCCATAGGATTCCTCGTTAATTTTTTCCAAATGTAATTATTTTCAGGCGGATTCCCAAAAACCGGATTCCATTTTCTACTCATTTTGCGAGCAGATACGCTTTTTCTAACTTTGGAACCGTGCCTTACTTCACCCGCCTCGCCGATTTATGGGAGTTCCTGAAACTTCCGCAAGATACGATTCCCGAAAAGAACGCTTTTCCGTTTTTGGTTTCCCGGCATTTTGCCGGAAAAATGGAAAAGGGAAACCGGCAGGATCCGCTTTTGCTTCAAGTGCTGCCGCAAGTCCGGGAAGCCATTCCGGCAGAAGGTTTTTCGGAGGATCCGGTGGGAGATTTTGCTGCGCGCGCCGATTCGGGTATTTTACAAAAGTATGAAGGGCGCGCGCTTTTGGTGACGCACTCCGCGTGCAGCCTTCATTGCCGGTTTTGTTTCCGGAGAAATTACCTTCATTCGAACGCCCGGATTTCCCTTGAAAAACTGAACCGATTTCTTTCCGAGAATCCGGATATTCGGGAGTTGATTCTCTCCGGCGGCGAGCCGTTTCTGCTTGACCCTGTTTTTTTTGAAAGTTTGATTCAAACGATTCTCGCACACCCTCAAATTCAAACGATCCGCATTCATTCGAGAATTCCGGTAACGCGCCCGGAAGTTCTTCCGGATTACGCTTTAAGTTTGGAACAAATTCCAAAACGCATTCGAGGCGTTTTGGTGTCTCATGTGAATCACCCGAATGAACTGGACGCGGCATCGGCTTCGGCGCTCCGGGATTTTCGGAATCTCGGTTTTACGCTTCTCAACCAATCGGTGCTTTTAAAAGGCGTGAACGATTCTCCCGAAATACTTATTTCCCTTTCCGAAAAACTTTTTTCCCAACAGGTTCTGCCCTATTATCTCCACCAATTAGATCACGCGCAAGGGACGGCGCACTTTGAAACCGAAAATTCCCGCGCGCTTCAAATTCACGAAACGCTGAGGAAAAAGCTGCCCGGTTACCTTGTTCCGAAACTCGTACGCGAAATCGCCGGCAAACCATTTAAAATGCCGTTGGTGTGATGAAACTTGGCGCTCACCGCCCAAAAAAATCAATTTTTTCAAATTTTTGAGAACAAAACGCATTCCCGTTCGTTAATACGGTAGGCAGGCGCGTTGCCTGCCGTAAAAAAGGAAATGGGATGCAAACGAACGGCAACCGGGAATACAAAAA
>JAISUZ010000022.1 GCA_031271785.1 Fibrobacter sp.
TCGTTATTGTCATGTTTCAATTGTGAATCGAAATCCGGAATCACATTTCTATTTATGCATCAATATTGATCGTGTTTGCATGTAAGACTTTTTAAGTGTGCATCGCAACTTTGTCCCAAATCCCAATTCCCTGATTTCCATGCCCGAGAAACTCAAATGCAATTTTTGGATTTTTAAGGCGTTTGTATATGCCGTAAAAAACAACGTCAATACGCTTGCGTTTTATGCCGGAAGAATTTGAGTTACATTTTCACATAAGCGCGGTTCTCAATGCTCCGAGACAAATTTTTAGGCTGGAAGCCGCTCCAATTTGTCGCGGAGCGTTGGAACCGTGCGAACATTGCGTGAGGCAGGCGGAGGGTGTGCGCTTGCGCGCAGTGCGCAGCACCGACCGGAGGGCAGCCCGGAGACACGCCGACCCGGCGCTTTGTGTGGATGTTCATTTGGATGCCGAATTGTTCCTTTCAGGATCAGCATGACAGCGGTTGCGCCGGGGCACGCCCTTTTATCTTAAATTTTTTGGTATTTGGCGAGCGCTTCGCACTGGGTTTTCCAGACTTTTTCGGGGTTGTCCGAGCGGAGCCAGGATAAGTATTCCGAGCCGCGGTAAGACCACGCGAAGATATTTCGGATGCCTGCGCGGTACGAGGCTTCGGTGGCAACGGCGACATCGTTTTCGGCGCCTGCGACGATGTGGTAGTTTTTGATCCACATTTGGCTTTCTTTTCCGTATTCCCCGGCGAGCGCGTGGAGGCGCGCGGAGACTTCGGCGTAGTTCTTTTGTATAACGGCGGCGGGGGTTTCTTTTTCCCAGTAAGGGTCGGAGGCGATTTCATCGACCGGTTTTAATGCGGCGACGTCTTCCCAGCGGTCGAGCCCCGCCGGGAACCAGGGCGGGAGCAGACACACGGAGTTTCGTTTTCCGTGTTCGTGTACTTTTTTTGTGACGCTTTCCAAGAAACGGAGCAGGCTTTTTTCCCGGAAATTTTTGACTTCCGGGGTGAGCGTTTCGGGCATGGGCTTGCCGTTTTCTTCTTCGAATTTCCGTCGGCACATAGCGCAGCGGCACGCCCATTTGTCGAGCGCGCCTTTTTCAAAGTAGAAATGAGGTTCGTCCCAAAAGATCGTTTCGGCGGCGGTTCGGCATACGGATTCGATCCAGCCGAAAAGGTATTCCCGGAACGCGTCTTGATTCGGGCAAGCCGCCGGGAGCGTTCTGCCGTTTGAAGAGATTTGCGCGAGCGCCGGATTTTTGCTTACGAGTTCGGAGTAGGCTTCTCCGCCGAAGACGCGCCCCACGCCCCAGGGGTTTACATAGACTTTGAGTCCGAGTTCTGCCGAGAGGGCGACGATTTCTTCCATGGTGCCGCGGTAATACTGTTCGTCTTCTTCCGACCAGGTGTGAAGTACATGAGTGAATCCGAGGTCGCGGATGATTTTCATGTCTTCGCGCACCCATTTCGGGTTTCTTACGCCGAAGTAAGCGACTCCCGTTTTCATGGTGGTTTATTCCGAGAGAGACCATTGCGGCGAGGCGGCGCGCCGGCATACATGATTCAATACTTCAATCCAATCGTCTTTTTTGACGGGTCTCCTGAGCCAAAAGGAGTCGTCTTCCGGTGCGGGGAGCGGCATGTTCGCGGGCACGAGTTCCACCGTCCAGGCTTCGGGTATGCCCGAGCGGATTTCAGCTCCGAACCGCATGGCTTCGGGAGTGGGGGAGCCTAAGTGATCAAACACAATTAACGCCGGCGGGTCGCCGATCGCCATCTTTTTTTGGATCGCACGGCGCGCTTGTTCGAGAGAACTGCAGGAGTGAATAAAGGTGTCCACGGGAATCCGGTTTTCGAGAACCCATTGAAGCGTCCACTGCGCCATCTCATCCAGTTGAGATTCTTCTTGAGGTGCGATAAAGAAAATAGTTCCCACACCCTAAAACTAACATTTTTATTTCCCTGTGTAATTTCGGGTACCTCTAAAAATTCATTTTCTATGAAATCGGCAATAACATATGGGGATCCGGGACAAAGTAGCGATGAACTTATTATGGTGAGGGCAGAGCCCCGTTCCGCGTTCGCGATGAGAAAAAAGAGGCGGCTTGTTATCCCGGACAAGAGTCGCTGTCCGGCGGGATTCATTTTCCAATTGGCGATTTTCATATTCCATATCCCATGTCCCTTATCCCTGACTTTCATGAACGCAAAGCAATTTTTTAAATTTACTAGGAATGAAAAAAAAGGATTTCCATTTTCCGCCGCTCGGTGAATTTCGGTTGATTGAGAAAATTCTCGCGCGGAATACGCCGCTTGCGGAGACAGGTCCGGAGAGCCGTTTTTGGATTCCGGCTGGCGATGATGCGGCGGCGTTTGACGGCTGGCTTGCGACGAAAGATATTTCCGTGGAGAATACGCATTTCCGGCTCGATTGGAGTTCTCCGGAGCAAGCGGTCCGGAAGGCGGTGGTTTCCAATGTTTCCGATATTTCCGCGATGGGCGGCGCGCCGCGTTCGGCGCTTCTCGGGCTTTGCCTGAACCGCAATTGGAGTGAGGATATTCAAAGCCGTATTGCGGATGCGTTTTCCGAAGAATTGGCGAAACGAAACATTACGGTTCTCGGCGGCGATACGGTTGCGGGCGATACGGGAATGTTTTCGGTGACACTTATCGGTTCCGCCGCGCGCGTGCTGCGGCGCCGCGGGGCGAAACCCGGAGATTTCGTGTATTTGACGGGAGCCATCGGTCGTTCCCGCGCGGGGCTTTGGCTTCTCGAACACGGGAAGGCAGAGGCGTTCCCGGAGCTTTCCGGGTTTCATCTTTCTCCGGAGATTCACGAGGGTATGGGAGAGTGGATTTCGCGGTTCGGAGAGGCTCGGGCGTGCATTGATGTGAGCGACGGTTTGAGTTCGGAATTGCATCATCTGGCGCTCTCTTCCGGGGTCCGGATCGAAGTAGAGGAAGAAAAAATTCCGGTCGCTTCCGGGGTCGGAGATTTCCTGAAAAAAGAGGGGTTCCCCGCGTTCGATTTTGTCTTTAACAGCGGGGAAGAATACCAACTTCTTTTTACAAGTCCGCTTTCAGAAAGTATATTCTGTAAGATGCAAAATTCTTTTCCTATTACCTGTATTGGAACGGTCAGTGAAGGCTCGGGCGTTTTGCTTCGGGGCCGAAACGGAGTCACTCAAAATTTAGAAGCAAAGGCTTGGTCGCACTTATGAAAAGCGGAAAATCAAAAATTGGGGAACTTCTTCTTCGTCAGGGAGTGATTGACGAAGATCAATTGGAACACGCGCTCAGCGAGCATGAAAGAACGGGCATTATGCTCAGTAAAATTTTCGTGCGTCTCGGTATGGTGAGTGAAGAGACGCTGACCAATATCCTTGGTCAGCAGATGCTCTCTTCTTCGAAAATGCGTATCGGCGAACTCCTGATTAAACAGGGGTACATCAACGAAACTCAACTCGAAAAAGCGCTCGAAGAGCAGAAACGCCTCGGCACACGGCTTGGAAAAACGATCGTGAAACTCGGTTACATGAGCGAAGAACGCCTGATCGAAGTGCTTTCCTCGCAGTTGGAAGTGCCTTATGTAAAGCTCGATAACTTTACGATTGACCCGGCGGTAGCCGTGTATGTGACCGAAGAAATTTGCCGTTCTTACAAATTAATTCCGCTTTACGAATCGGGGAACGCTTTGACGATTGCCATGGTGGACCCGACAAACGTTCATGCAGTGGACGTGATTAAGTTTAAGTCGCAGAGAAGCGTGGACATTGTGATGTCTTCGGAAAAAGACATTTTCGCTGCGATTGACAGACTTTTTGCCGGGCTTGCGCCCGATGCCGAATCACTCAGTTCCTTGCTTAAATCTTCAAGCGATGATGAGCTTGAAACGGTGGATCGCGGCGGATCGAGTATGAGCGAGCCCGAACTGACCGATGAAGAAGGTCAGCAGGTGGTTAAAATCGTGACGACCATGATTCACGAAGCGATTGCGCGCCGGGCTTCCGATATTCATTTGGAGCCGCAGGAAACTTATTTGAAACTGCGTTACCGCGTGGACGGCGATTTACAGGTGATGGCGCCGATTCCCGCGCGCCTGATGCTCCAAATTATTTCCCGTATCAAGCTTCTCGCGAAAATGGATATTGCGGAAAAGCGCCGGCCTTTGGACGGTCGTTTTACCGTGCGTTACAAAGGAAGCGAAGTGGATCTTCGCGTAAGTTCTTTCCCGGTTTCTCTCCGCAAACGCGGCGTTTGCGAAAAAATCGTGATGCGTATTTTGGACCCGAATTCCGGACAGTTGCCGCTCAAAGATATGGGGTTTGCGCCGGATGTATTTAAGCAGTTCCTCGAATCGATTAACCTGCCGAACGGTATTATTCTCGTGACCGGTCCGACGGGTTCGGGTAAATCCACGACTTTGTATGCTTCTATCCGGGAAATTCTCGACGCCACCATCAACATTTCTACCATGGAAGACCCGGTGGAATTGAACGTGGACGGCGTGAATCAGGGACAAATTAATCCGGCGGCAGGCTTTACGTTTGCCGCGGGAATCCGCGCGCTCCTCCGTCAGGACCCGGATGTGATTATGATCGGGGAAATGCGCGATAAGGAAACCGCGTCTATGGCGATCGAATCGGCGCTCACCGGTCACTTGGTGTTCAGTACGCTGCATACGAACGATGCCGCCGGCGCGTTCCCGCGTCTTCTCGAAATGGGGCTCGAACCGTTCCTTGTGGCGACGGCGATTAAAGGCGTTCTCGCTCAGCGTCTCGTGCGCCGCATTTGCAGAGACTGCAAAGAGCCCGTGGAGATTGCTCCCGAACTGCGCGAGGAACTGCATCTCACACCCGATATGCAGTTTTACCGCGGGAAAGGCTGCCCGACCTGCGAAGGTTCCGGTTACCGCGGGCGCTGCGGTATTTACGAATACCTCGTTCCGAACGAAGCCGTGCGCAACCTTATTTTGAAACGTTCTTCCGGCGATGAAATCAAACGCGAAGCGCTTAAAGATTCGGGCTTTCTGACGCTCCGTATGGACGGTATCCGCAAGGCGCTGATGGGGCTCACGACTCTCGAACAGGCGCTTTCAGCTTCTACAAGGGACGATGAATAAAATGTCCCCGTTGATCGATCAGGAACACCTTCAAAAAGAACTCAATTCAGAACAATGTAAAGCCGCCCTCTCCGTAGAAAATCCGATGCTGATACTTGCCGGCGCCGGTTCTGGGAAAACGCGGGCGATTACCTACAAAATTGCGCATTTGATTTCGGTGCATCATGTGGATCCGAAACGGATTCTCGCGGTGACGTTCACGAACAAGGCCGCCCGGGAAATGAAAATAAGAATCCAAAGAATTCTGAAATCGCGGGTGGATTTGGATTGGATGGGAACGTTTCATTCCATTTGCGTACGCATTTTGCGGCTTTGCTTTACGAACGCTTCGGTGATTCAAGCGCTCGGCTGGAATTACGATAAGAATTTTTCCATTTACGATGACGACGATCAAAAACGCCTTTTAAAAGATATTTTGAAAGAAGTGATCGGCGAGGATTTCGATAAGTCGGAAATCCGGAAAATGAAAAATGCAATTTCGCGTTTCAAAAACACGGTGAGCCAAAGGGATGGGGAAGGTCATTTGATTCTCCAAACTCCGGAACAGGTCAAGGAACTGGCAAGTCTCCCGCACGAAGTTCAAATGGCTTCGATTTATGAGAAGTATCAAAAGGGTCTCGAAAATGCAAACGCCATGGATTTTGATGATTTGCTCGTGCGCACGGTGGAACTCCTGCAAAAACTTCCTAAGGTCCGCGAACAGTTTTCAAAAAGATTTTTATACACGGTAGTGGATGAATACCAGGATACGAATGATGTTCAGTATGAACTTTTGCGCCTCCTGATCGGTTCGGGGCGCGGTGTGACGGTAGTGGGCGACGACGATCAAAGTATTTACGGATGGCGCGGAGCCAATATTGAAATTATCCGCAGCTTTCACCGTGATTTTCACCCGGTGAATATCGTGAAATTCGAACGCAATTACCGCTCCACGGCAAATATTGTCCGCGGCGCGGGTTCCGTGATTGCGCACAATGATTGCCCGGCGGACATGAAAAAGAGCGTGTATTCGGAAGAACCGCCCGGCGAACTGATTCATGTGATCCATGTGAATGACGACCGGGTCGAAGCAGATAAAATCGCACAGTCGATTGCGCTGGCCGGTAAAGATTTTTATTCCAAAACGGCCGTTTTTTACCGGACGAACGCTCAGTCCCGCACCCTTGAAAAAGCGTTAAACATGCTCCGGATTCCTTCGGTCATTTACGGCGGCACGCGTTTCTGGGACAGAAAAGAGGTTCGCGATATTCTTTCCTATTTGCGCGTTCTCGCGAACCCTCGCGATGATGCGGGGTTCCTTCGCATCATCAACGTGCCGCCGCGCGCCATTGGGAAAACCACGGTGGAACGCATTCAGAATAAAGCGCTTGCCGACGGTATTTCTTTCGGAGAAGCGCTTGCGCTGACCGTCGAAGAAGGCGGCCGCTCCGCTCCGAAACTCAAGGAGTTTCAAACGAAACTTGAGGAATGGCTGAAACTCGCGCAAACGCCCGATTTTCCGATTCCGCTCCTTGCCGAAAGAGTGATTGACGATATTTTCTATAAGGAATATCTGAAAAAAGACGATGCGGTTACCGCCGCGGAACGTATCGCGAACGTGGATGAAATGATTAACGCGCTCCGGGAATTCGACGAAGAAAATCCGGGCGCGACTCTCGAAACTTTTTTGCAGGATGTTTCCCTTTTAACCGACGCCGATAAGGATAACGAAGGGGCGAAAGACCGTGTGACGTTAATGACGATTCACATGGCGAAAGGCCTTGAGTTTAACACGGTTCATATTGCCGGCTGCGACGATGAAGTCTTTCCGCTGGTGCGCCAAAGCATGCTTTCGGACGAATCCGAAGACGCGCAGAAAAAACATATTGAAGAAGAACGCCGGCTTTTTTATGTGGGTTGCACGCGCGCCGAAAAGCGTCTTTTTCTTTATCACAGCGCGCAGCGTTTCTGGCAGGGGAGTATCCGCCGCTTTGCGGCTTCCCGCTTTTTGGAAGAACTGGATCCGCTTACGGTGGATTTGACCAATGAAATTTTCACACCGCCGCCGGAGGATTTTGGAATCGATTTCGGTGCGCGCGTCTATCAGCGTTCCGCGCCGAAATATTTTAACAAAACCACGCGGACGGTTTATCGGAAACCGATCCCTGTCCGGAAAGAAGAACCCTCCGGACCGCGAGTGGTTTACGACGAATATTCAAGTGAAGACGGCATTCGCCCGGGTATGAAAGTCCGGCACGCCAAATTCGGAACCGGTGTCGTTCTCGGCTCTTCCGGCACCGGAGAAAATATGCGGGTAGAAGTCCGCTTTGCCGATGGCATCGCGAGAAAACTGATTCTAAAATATGCTAGTTTGGAGCTTTTAGGGTGAACAAACGGAGTAACGCTTTTTTATCTTTGCTCCTTGAATTTTTGGAGGAATCATGCTCGGTCGTGAAGACATTCTGAAGCTTGCGAAACTTTCACGCCTCTCTTTGCCGGAAGCTGAAATCGAATCCGTCTCCGGGCATATCGGCGATATGCTTTCACACATGGAAACCCTCCGCCAATTGGATTTATCGTCGGTTGAACCGATGACCGGCGTAGAAGAAGGGGAAACCATTTTGCGTGAAGATATTCCTCAGCCTTCGCTTTCTTATCGAGAAACCTTTATGAATGCGCCGGCGGTCGAAAACGATCAATTCGCCATTCCCAAAGTGATAGGTGGCTAGTGCCGGTTCATTGTATCATTCCCGCCCGCCTCGCTTCCACCCGGTTTCCAAGAAAACCGCTGGTGAAGATCCTCGGCCGGGAGATGATACTCCGCACACTCGACCGCGCCCGCCTCGCCTCTTGTTTTGACCGCATTATTTGCGCCACGGATTCTTCCGAAATAGCGAGCCTCGTTTCCGATTCGGGTTATGAAACCATCCTCACCGGAGAATGTCTCACCGGGAGCGACCGTGTGGCGGAAGCGGCGCACAAATTAAATCTCGGTCTTGTGGTGAACCTCCAAGGAGACGAACCGGCGGCAGATCTTGATTTGCTTCGCGATGTTTCAAAGACGCTCGAACAGTATCCGGATTCCTGGGTCACAGGAGCCTCTCCGCTGTCGTTAAATCAGATCCGGGAAAAATCCATTGTGAAAGTGAAAGCGGAAAACGGCGAGGCCGTTGATTTCCGCCGCGAAATTCCGGTCGAAGATATTTCGGGGTGGTATGTGCATCGCGGTATTTATGCTTACTCGCTCGAATCATTAAACGAATTTCACGCGGCTCTCCCGGCTGCGCGCGAAACGGCGGAGTCGCTCGAGCCGCTTCGCATTTTAGGGAAACGGCGCGTGCGCCTTGTGTTTAATTCCGCGCCTTCGCTTTCGGTGGATCTCCCTTCCGATGTGGAAAAAGTGGAAAAATATTTGAATGACCATAAAAATTTAAGCTCAACAGGTAATCCATGAACTCAAACTTTTACCAATACAATGGAAAAACGAAATTCATTTTTGTCACGGGTGGCGTGATCTCCGGACTCGGCAAAGGAGTGGCGGCGGCTTCGATCGGCGCGCTTCTTGCAGGCAAATTAAAAGTGATTCCGGTCAAGTGCGACGGCTACTTGAATACGGATCCGGGCACCATGAACCCTATCGAACACGGTGAAGTGTATGTGCTGGACGACGGCGGCGAAGTCGATATGGATTTCGGGCATTATGAACGCTTTTTAAATGTGACGGCGCGTTCGGATTGGAGCCTCACCATGGGGCGCGTTTTCAAACGTATTTGGGAAAAGGAACGTCAGGGCGATTACCTGGGGCGCACCGTGCAATTTATTCCGCATGTGACGGATATTATCAAGCAGCATTTTTACCGCTTGGCGGAACAGGAAAATGCGGATGTGCTTTTGATTGAAATCGGCGGTACCGTGGGCGATTTGGAAAATCAATTTTATGTGGAAGCCGCCCGTCAGGTGTTTCATGAAATCGGCTCCGAAAATTGTTTGTCGGTTCATTTAACTTATGTGCCGATCCCCAACGGAGTGCACGAACAAAAATCGAAACCGACTCAAATGTCGGTGCGCGATTTGCATGAAAGGGGAATTTATCCCGAAATTATTATCGGCCGCTGCGAAGAATATCTCAAACCGCATATTAAGGAAAAAATCGGGCTTTACTGTAACTTGCCCGCTTCCCATGTGATTTCCGGGCTTGATGTTAAACACGTTTACGAATGCCCGATTGTTTACGACCGTGAAGGGCTTCCCGAAATTTTATCGAAGAAACTCCGGATTTACGCTCCGCCGCGTCTCGGAGAGTGGAGCCATTTGGTGGACACGCTGAAACGCAATGAAGTTTCTCCGCGCAAAACCATTACGGTTGCGATCTGCGGGAAATACACGGCTCTCGAAGATTCTTACGCAAGCGTGGTGGAAGCGCTCAATCACGCTTCCGCGCATTTGGATTTGAAAGTCTGTATTCGCTGGGTGGACACGGAAAAAATTGAGAACGATGCCGTCACGGTGGAAACCGCCATGAACGGCGTGGATGCGGTGATTGTGCCTGGCGGTTTCGGAAGCCGCGGGATCGAAGGAAAAATCGAACTGATCCGTTATGTGCGTGAAAAACAAATTCCGTTCCTCGGGATCTGTTACGGAATGCAGCTCGCCGTCGTTGAGTTTGCGCGCAACGTGCGCGGCATCAAAGGCGCGGGAACCACCGAAGTGGAAGCCGACGGTATCCCTGTGGAAGTGCCGGTGGTGACTTATCTTCCGGGGCAGGAAAACTTAAAGGAAAAGGGCGCCACCATGCGTCTCGGCGGGCATGACGTGCTGATTCTCGAAGGCTCCAGAGCGCGCGCTATCTATCAAGAGGCTCGCATTCGGGAACGTTTCCGCCATCGTTACGAAGTAAACCCCAAATATGTGAAAGACATCGAGCAAGACGGTTTGGTGTTTTCCGGGAAGGCGGCCGGCGAGGACATTATGCAAATTATGGAACTCACGAACCATCCTTACTTTATGGCATGCCAATTCCATCCGGAATTGAAATCTTCTTTGTTAAATCCGGCTCCGCTTTTCTTAGGATTGTTGAGAGCCTGCGATGAACGCCTCTGAGAAAAAACTACTGATTCTGGCGCTATTTTTTGCGAGTGTCGGGCTTTTTGCCCGTTATTCGCCTTTTGCGCAAGTACCGACTCTGGAAGAATTCGCCTTTGTAACGCAGGAACCGGCCTCCGAAAAAAGTACGGTTTCGGCAGAAGTTTTCCCGGAAAAGGAATTCAAGCCCGCCGGCGCGGAAAAACGGTCGAAGAAAACCGGGAAAAATAAGACTTATTCGTTTCCGATTGCGGTTAATTCGGCCTCTTTGGAGGAACTTTGCGCATTGGACGGAGTCGGGCCAAAGCTTGCGGAAAGCATTATCGCGGCGCGCGAGAAGAACGGTCCCTTTCAAACCGGGCGGGATTTAAAAAAAGTGAAAGGAATCGGAGATAAAAAATTGAAAAATCTACTTCCTTATGTCATTTTTGATTAGATTTTAAGGCAATTGAATCTAAGTCATTGATATTATGAGTGATACAAAAATGAATCTAGGAATTGAAGTCGGCGATGCGACTCTCAGTGTGGCTCTTTGGGAGCCTGCGGAAAAGCGTGTGGTGAAGACCGCTGTTTTGGATGTCGGAGCGAGTCCTTTGGATGATATTCCCTCCTTTGAAGATACCCTTCAAGATTGGCTTGACGAAAACGGTGTGGATGAACTGGGCTATGTTTCGGTGACGGTCTCTTCGTTCCGTTCGGTGGTGCGCGAAATGTTTGTTCCGCCCGAAGTAACGGCGAGTATCAGAGATTATGTCGAATGGAATTTAGGGCTTGTTCTGAACGCCGATCCCTCCGAATTTTTTTGGGATTACATGGAACTCGCGGGCGATGACCGCGTGGGAAAAACGATTATCCTGATTGCCATGCGCCGCGTATGGGTGGACGCAATCCGGAAAGGTTTCCGCAAAAAGAAAATCGCACCGCAGCTGGTGGAAACCGATACGATTTCTTTGCTGAATCTTTTGGAAACCGGTTTTCCGGCTTCAACGGAAATGAAATGCATTGTGAAAGCCGATGTTTCCGGCGTGATGCTTCTTTGGGCCGCCGATGAAAGAATCAAAGCCTTGCGGGCGGCGCCCACGTTTGAACTCGTTGGGAAATCCCGCGAAGATGCTTACGAACTTCTCGCCACATCCATCGCTCAGCAAATTCAGCTCGCCGAAAATGAAAACGGAATCGCTCATTTTCAAATTCAAGTATGCGGCTCGCTTGCCGGAGATTCCCTTTTCATGGAAACGCTTCAGAAAACGCTCGGTGAACTTTATTCGGTTTCTCTTTTGGACTCTTTTCCGGGAATCTCTCTCCCTGAAGCCGACGAGACGAACTCTATTTTGAGTTGTATCGGAGCGATCGGCGCATCATTGCATTCACCGGAGGAAAAATGATTCGCTTGAATTTAATGGATGCGCAGGTAAAAGCGTCTTCCGGAAAAACTTCTCAGGTTATTTTTGAAACCCTTCCTTCCGGCCGCAAGAAAAGCGGTTTCCGTCTGTTGTTAACAGCGCTCCTCGTGGTGGCGCTCGGGTTAAGCCTCTTCACGGGCGGCATGATGGTTCTTGGAGTTCCCGCGCCTCTGATGGGCGTTTTACCGCCGGAGGTTCTTTCTTTCCTGGGTGCGACACCGGAAATGAGTGTGCCTTCTTCTTCTGCTGTCGTTACCGGTACGCCGACTGCAACAAAGAGAGTCGTGGGTATGGATTCCGATTCGTTGATGCTCGTGCAGAAAACCAAGAACGGCGCCGACAACCTGGCCAAAGATTTACAGCCGGATTTGTTTATTCCGAAAAAGCGGACAAGCTACGCCACATATCTCCCGACGGAGCGGCTCGCTTATCAGAATCAGGTGCTTGATCAGTTATTGACTTTTATCGGAACAGCGACTCCCGAAAATGTGAGTTTCTCCGATATCATGTATCGTGCGCCGAACTTCTATTTTGTGCGCGCCGTAGCGGCAGACCCCACTTCTCAAAAGGGTTATTTGGATCGCTTGAAAAATGTGAGCGTGAAATTCAAAACGCCGGAGCTTCCGGAAAATGCGCCGGCGACAGCCATTACGGCCATCGGTGAGTTTGCCGACAAACCGGTAACCGGTGCCGTTCCTGCCGTGAAATTCATTCAGGAATCCGATATTGCCGCCGAACTCGAATTGTTTGCAAAGCTCGAACCGGAACTCAGATACGACGGATTCAAAAGAAAACCGTCGGTAGAAGATTTCGGAGTGTATCGCCGCTTTGTTTACCGTATTTCGGCACACGGTGATTTCCAGGATGTGGCAAAACTTGTAACGGCGCTTCAAGGTTCTACGCTTCGCATGGGTGTTCAGGAACTGGAACTCCGCCCCACAGCCAAGCAAGACGTTGAGGCGAGTTTCCAGCTCGCGCTGCTCGTTCTTCCCGAATAAGATTATGTCCATTCGTATTACAGGCGGCACTCTTCGAAGCCGCCTGATTCCTTCTCCGCCGGGCGATAAAACAAGACCAACGGCTTCCGTAACGCGAGAGGCTTTGTTTAATATTCTTGCGGATGTTTCCGGCGCGGTAGTACTTGACCTTTTTTCCGGCAGCGGGATTATCGGGCTTGAAGCTTTAAGCCGCGGGGCTTTCAAAGTGTATGCGGTGGAAAAGAACCGCAGGCAGGCGGCGCAAATTTCTTCATCATATCAATTATGCGGTTTTTCAAACGCGCTTACGCTCCTTGAAAAAGACGCGCTCTCGCTTTTGAACGGCCCGTGTCCGGAGGCTCCGGGCTTTGATTTGATTTATGCCGACCCGCCGTTTACGGAGGCGTATCCGGATTTGCGTCCGTTTTACCGCTGGCTTTCTCCAGGCGGCGTTGCTGTTTTCGAAGCTCCTTCGCGCGCTCTCCCGGTTTGGGCAGAGGAGACCGAAATCCGCCGTTACGGAGAGTCTTCTTTACTACTAAGGCGCGCATCTTTGTAATTTTGAGCCATGATAAGTTCCACCTCGAAAAAAGCAGTGTTTGCCGGTTCATTTGACCCTTTTACCGCCGGGCATTTGTGGGTGGCGGAACACGCTTTGAAAGTATTCGATTCGCTGACGATTCTTGTGGCGGAAAATGTTCGGAAACAATCCTTGTTTTCCGTTTCCGAACGCAAGAAAATAATTGAACTTTCTACGGCGCATTTACCGCAAGTGCATGCGGATTCTTTTTCGGGACTCACGGCGGATTACTTGAAAGCGCACCACATTCCGTTTCTCGTGCGCGGCGTGCGCGGCGGCGGCGATTTTGAAGAGAACCGCAATTTTGCCCGGATCAACCGGGATTTGTATCCGGACTGTGAGACTTTTTTTCTGGCATGTCCGCCGGAACTCTGTGCGGTTTCCAGCAGCCTTGTGCGTGAATTATTGAATTTTAATGCAGATGTGTCTCTTTACGTTCCTCCGGCGGCGCGGGAATATTTGGAAACACTTCGGAGAAAATAATGTTCGGATTAAAGCCTTTCCGTTATCTGTCTTCACCTGTTCGGATTATTTTCATTATCAATGCGGTTGTTTTCGGGCTCGTTCTTTTGGGCTCGCTGATTCGCGTCGATATTCAAAGTTTTATTCTCAGTACTCTCGCGCTTCAACCGGTTCATTACGAACGCGTTTGGCATTATCTGACTTACGCGTTTATTCATGTGACTCCCGTGCACTTTATTTTTAATATGCTCGTACTTTGGATGTTCGGCGATGAAGTGGTTTACGCTATCGGTCAAAAACGTTTTTGGTTTTTGTATTTGTTTTCGGGGATTTTTGCCGGACTTTTCAGCATCCCGTTTTATTTATTCGGGCAAGCGGGCGCCATTATCGGCGCTTCGGGCGCGCTTTTCGGCGTGTTGATCGCTTACGGTAAACTTTACCCGGACCGGATGATCTTACTCTTTTTCATTATCCCCATGAAAATCAAACACGCCATTTGGGTTTTGATCCTCATTGATGTTTTGCTTTCGCGCACAAACGATTCGGTTGCGCATTTCACGCATTTGGGCGGCGTGATCGCCGGCTTTATCTTCATGTATTTTTACCAAAAAGGGTTTCCGAAAACGCCCTCGTTTGCTCCCCGGAAGCAAAAATCAAAAGAAGATGTTCTCGAAGGAGAAGTGGCGTATTTGGATCAGGATAAACAGCTGGATATGATTCTTGAAAAAATAAGCAAAAGCGGAGTGAATTCGCTTTCGCCGTCCGAGAAAGAATATTTGATTCGCGCAAGCGAAAAACGCCGAAGGAGGCGATAGTGAAAAAAGTAGTCGGTATGGGCGCAGCCCTTGTAGATATTCTGGTTCAGGTAGATGACGCTTGGGTGGAACGCACCGGAAGCCCGAAAGGCGGCATGACCATGGTGGGGAAAGAGTTTGCGCGCGCTCATTTAACGCCCGGTATGAAACCGGTTTATGTTCCCGGCGGCTCTGCTTGCAACACGGTGGTGGGTTACGCAAAACTCGGCGGAGAAGCGGCGTTTATTTCCAAAGTCGGCGACGACGAACTCGGGCAGGTATTCTTAAAGCATTTGAAAGATTCCGGCGTAGAGTCGCTCTTGATGAAAACTTCCGAAGCGGGTACGGGGCAAGTTTTGGTGGCTATTACGCCGGATGCGGAACGCTCCATGTTCACTTACCTCGGCGCCTCCGATTCTTTGGAAGCGGGAAATCTCACGCCGGCGCAGTTTGCGGGCGCGGACTTCTTTTATCTGGAAGGCTACCGCGCTTACCATGCCGAATGTTTTCGGCATGCGATTCGGCTTGCCGAATCGGTGAAAGCAAAAGTTATTGTGGACTTCGGCGCGTTCGGCGTTGTGAACGATTGCCGCACTTTGTTTGAATCGTTATTTGCCGAAAAGAAAATCGATGTGATTATCGCGAACGAAGAAGAAGCTTTTGCTTTCACCGGAATGCGCGGTGAAGAGGCTCTCGCGCCTCTTGCCGGCCTCGCCGAAACAGCGATCGTAAAAGTCGGTTCCCGGGGCGCTTACGTTTCTCAAGGCGGAAAAACCTATTTTGCGCCGGCGTTTCCCGTTCAGGCCGTTGATACCACCGGCGCCGGCGATCTTTGGGCCGCCGGGTTCCTTTTTGGGCTCGCGCAACATTTTGATTTGGAAAAATGCGCCCGCCTGGGCAATTTCATCGCCGCCGAAGTGATTCAAGTTACGGGTCCGCGTATTCCGGAAGAAGGCTGGTTGCGGATCCGGGAGTTTATAAAAACGCTTTAAGGCAACCAAGTGACGGCGCAGACTTAAAAAGCCTTACATGACATTGCGAACAGGGGGTAGCGCAAAACACACCGTCCGCGCCGGCGACCGAAGGAAGCCGGGAGAGCGCGGGCGATTCGTGTGGTTGAAGCGAGGGGGATACTCCCCCTTTTCATAAACAAAAGGCTTTAATATACTCCGACTTCCGCCGGAATTTTTTCGCGTATTTTCCGGGCGACATTTTCCAGGAAAGATTTTTCGAGCGGTGCGACCCGAGTGGTGTTCGGTTCCCGGATCAGTCCGTAAAGCTGCACTTCCAGCAAATTTTCCGGGTTCTTTTCGTAAATGGTTTTTACGCGTTCCGTATAAAGTTCGATTTCCTGTTCCGAGGGAATTTCATTATCGACTTTGCAAAGCATGGTCTGAATCCGGATAGGAAAATTCCGGACGGTCATTTCGATGTTTTCCTGAATTTTATCGAGCGAATACGGAGAATCGCTGATGCGCTTGAACCAGGCGTCGCTTCCGCCGTCGAGTTTCGTCCAGATTTCTCCGGCGTTTTCCGTGAGGCAGGCGAGTCCTTCCCGTACTTCGGGGAGATGAAGCCGCGTGGCGTTTGTGATGAGGACCAGTTTTAGCGGGGTTCCTGCGTGCTGCATTTGGAAGTCGAGTAAAAACCGGCTAAGGATTTTGAATTCCGGAATGAGCGTGGGCTCGCCGTCACCGGAAACGGAGATGTCTTTAATTTGTCTGTCGGCTTTCGGGAGTTCTTTCAGGTTTGCGAAATCAATGAGTCCGTTTTGTGCGTAAGCGTTGAAAAGATTTTCAAGTTCTGCTTTAATTTGTTCTAAATCGAAAGGGATGTTTTCGCCCGGCGTTTTCCGGTCCACTTGGCAGTAAAGGCAGTTGAAAGAACAGCGTTTGTCCGGATTGACGTTGATGCCGATGGAAAGTCCGCCGGCACGCCGACTGATGACAGGGTACACCCAGCGGTTCTTTTTCCAAAGGCGCGAGTGATCCGCCCACGCTTTTTTCAGTTCTTCTTTTTCGGAAGAACTCATTTGATGCGCCCGCATTTTTCACAGGTGAACTTATAACTGTTGTCCGGGTTCACGACCATCACTCCGTCGCAATCCGGGTCGGTGCAGGGGAGTTCTCCCGGGATCATTTCGCGTTCGGTTTTCTTTTCGCTCATGCTTGCTCCGCGAGAATTTGGTCGATTTCGGTGAGTTCGGATGCGAAAAAGTTCAAGTTGTTCAAAGCGCCCACGGCATCTTCGATTTGAGAAATGCGGCTTGCGCCCACGAGAACCGAGGTGATTTCCGGGAGCCGTAAAATCCAGGCGATGGCGAGCTGAGAGAGTTTTTGCTCGCGTTTGTCGGCGATTTTCTGAAGCGCTTTTACTTGGCGGAGCGAGTGTTCCACTTGTTCCGGGCGCAGGAACGGACTTTTGCTCGCACGCGAATCTTTGGGAATTCCGTGTTGGTAACGGTCCGTCAAGAGCCCTTGAGCGAGCGGAGAAAAAGGAATGCAGCCCATACCGGTTTGGTTGAACACTTCGAGATGCTGTTGTTCGATGGTGCGGTTGAACATGTTGTATTGCGGTTGGTGAATCAGGCACGGTGTTCCGAGTTCTTTTAAAATATCGGCGGCGCGCCTTGTAGAGGGAGCGTCGTAACTGGAGATACCCACGTAGAGCGCTTTTCCGCTGCGCACAATTTGATCGAGAGCGGTCATGGTTTCTTCGAGAGGTGTTTCCGGGTCCGGACGGTGATGGTAAAAAATATCCACGTAATCCAGCCCCATGCGTTTTAAACTTTGATCGAGACTTGCTATCAAATACTTGCGGCTGCCGAAATCTCCGTAAGGCCCCGGCCACATTCCCCAGCCCGCTTTGGTGGATATCAGGAGTTCATCGCGGTAACCTTGGAAATCCGATTTTAAAATCCGGCCGAAATTTTCTTCGGCGCTCCCTGCCGGCGGGCCGTAATTATTGGCGAGGTCAAAATGCGTGATTCCGAGATCAAACGCCCGCCGGATCATTTTCTGTCCGTTTTCAAACTCATCGACTTTTCCGAAGTTGTGCCAAAGCCCGAGGGAAACGGCGGGGAACTTGAGTCCGCTTTTCCCGCAGCGTTTATAAATCATGGAATCGTAACGAGCCGAATCGGGAGTGTATTGCATAAAAAGATTCCTTTAAGGAGTTTTTGATTTCAAATAATATATTAAAGGGAATCTCCGAAAATGGCGTTGTGTTCATGAAAAGCGGCAAGTATTGGTGATATATTTTTTCGGGCATGAAATATAAGGACATGGGATACAAATCTTTCATGTCCCTTATTCCATGATTTTCATAAATGAAGAACCGAATCCATGTGATGTGTTATTGCCGATTGATGCGTTTGGGCGTGTTGTAATTTCATTTATAAATGCATTTTATCGGATAAAAACGATAAAAGTTTGAGTTTTTTCAATGATTGAAAAATTTCGGCTTCATAATTTTGCCGAAATTTGTGAAAAATCGAAATGTCTCGGAAAAAGTGGCGTTTTTGGCTTATTTTTCGCTATTGACTCGGGGTGTGTAAAAGATTAGTTTACGTTTGGTTACAAGTGTAAACGGCTCGGCGTTTACAAAAAATGTCATAAGGAACCTGTGTGAAACGTATATTATTTTTTCTCTTTGCGGTTGCACTTTTTTGCAATCAAGTCGGAGCGGCGCTACTCGCGTTTCCGGGCGCTAAAGGCGGCGGCAAATATGCCACGGGTGGCCGCGGCGGCGAGGTTTATCACGTCACGAACCTTAACGATGACGGCGCCGGCAGTTTCCGTGATGCGGTGAGCAAAGGGCCGCGTATTGTGGTTTTTGATGTGGGCGGTACCATTAATCTTAAGAAAGACGTTGTTATTCAGGGTAATATTACCGTTGCCGGGCAAACCGCTCCGGGCGGCGCAGGCATTACGGTTGCCGGCGGTTATAAAATAGGTTTGGGCGGGAGCAATAACATTGTCCGCTTTATCAGTTCGCGCCCGGGCGAACGCGGTACCAATGCCGATTATGATGCATGGGGCGGCGCGAATGGTTCCAATTCTATTTTGGATCACATTTCCATTGGCTGGGCTAACGATGAACAGTGGGGGCTTTACTCGAATAATAATAATCAGACCGTTCAATATTCTATTATCGGACCGTCCAATTCGTTTTCCTACCATAGCAAAGGGATTCACGGGTTTGCCGTGATGCTTGGGCGTGCGAGCGTTTCCTGGGATCACAATTTAATTGTGCACAACGTTTCTCGCAATTTCCGCGGAAAAATCCCGGGTACGGAAGTGGCCGATTTTACAAACAACGTAATTTATAACTGGGGCGGTGAAACGGCTTACGGTACTTTGGGTCACCTGAATTATGTGGGCAACACGCTTAAAAAAGGGAACGGCACCACAGGCGGCAATCATTTTATGAGCATCGGCGATAGCGGTTCCGGCGAAGAAAACTATCTCTTTTATGTTTCCGGAAACCGTTTCTTAAATAGAGATCACACGGCTTACAATAATAATTTCAACACGAATAATTGGAACGGGATGACTTACGGCAGGGGGTTAACCGAAGCCGCTGTTCGCACCGATACTCCGTTTACTATGAAGCATCCGGCTTCCGGTAATGAAAATGTTTCAACGGTTCCCACCGTTGAAGATGCCGAAACGGCTTATAATAACGTGATTAACTATGCCGGTGCGGCGATTTCCGCTGGCAAACGCAACCCTGTTGACAAACAGGTTACCGAAGAAACCAAAAACGGTACCGGTAATATGGTTGGCGCGCGTCCGTGCAGTGAAGCGAATGCTTCTCAGCAATCCACCATAAGCAAGCATAAAATACAGTGCGGAACCAAATTTGAATATCCCGGGGCTTTCACCAGAAAAGAAATTACGGATAGCGATAACGACGGTATGCCCGATGATTGGGAAATTGCCCGCGGTTTGAATCCGAATAAAGACGATTCCAAAGGCGATTATCTGGGTCAGGGTTATATGAACATTGAGTATTATGCCAACGATTTAACGGTTGACGCTTTCCCGCCGGGAGTGGTAACGCTTTCGCCTGTAAAAAATGTAATGAGTTCCAGTTCGGCAGTGCTTTCCAGCAGTTCCGCTGTTTCTTCTCTTAACGGAATTTTGGTTAAGGAACTTCAGATTCACGATACGGAGAATCACGGAGACTGGTCTATTCAAGACAGCTTAACTGTAGGCGATTTGGTTCACGGCGATCGCGGAAATACATGGCTAAGCTTACCGCCGTCTATGATCGATGCGGAATATATAAGAACTGCCGCGGATTCCAAAGCGCTTACCGGTAATCAGGCGACTTTTGAAGTGAATCGAGATGTTGAGGTTTCCGTTTTGCTTGATACCCGCGTTGTAGAAAATGAAGGCTACTCACTTCCGGCGTGGCTTGAGGGCTGGACCAAAACAACGGAAACTTCGGCAAAAGCCTCCAATGAGGTATCCTATTATTTGTATCAAAAGAATTTTTCTTCCGGTTCCACAGTCACTCTCGGTACCAACGGCCCCACTTCGGGTGTGATCAATTATGTTGTGGCGGTAAAAGAAGCCGGGACAAATTCAATAGCGAAACCGCAATATTTTATGCCTTCACAGGCGGCACCGCATTATTATTCGCTTAAAGGCGAACCTCTCGGTACGGCAAAACCGAAAAATGCCGGAGTGTATCTTATGAAACAGGGTTCTTCAATTAAAAAAATTATGGTGAGGTAAAACATGAAACGCATCATGTTATCGTTCGTTCTTCTTTTAAGCGTTGTTGCTTTTGCAGGTACAATGCAGGTGGAAAACTTGAACCGCGGGCTTGTTGCCGTAAAGAAAGGTTCCGGTTATTATCTCTCGTGGCGGCATTTCGGCACCGAAGATTACGGCACGGGTTACAATATTTACTGCGGCTCGACTAAAGTGAATAGCGCGCCTGTTACCGGCGCAACCGTTTACACGCATAATACTTCTTCTGCCTGCACTTACACGGTAAGGGCGGTTGTGAGCGGCATGGAGCAGGCGGCAAGCGATGCGGCGATCATGATTAACAATACGCAAGGCAGCAATGCGGGCTATTTTGATATTCCCGTGCAAAAACCGGCGGCAGGTTCCCGCAATAACGGGACTTATATGCCCAACGACGGCAGCGTGGGCGATTTAAACGGCGACGGTATTTATGAAGTGGTGTTGAAATGGGACCCCAACAATTCAAAAGACAATTCTCAAAGCGGCGTTACCGACAACGTTTATATTGATGCTTACACGCTCACGGGAACGAGACTTTGGCGCATTGATTTGGGGCAAAATGTTAGAGCCGGCGCGCATTACACGCAGTTTTTGGTTTATGATTTTGACGGCGACGGTAAAGCGGAAGCGATGATGCGCACGGCTCCCGGCACTAAAGACGGTACGGGTGCTTATTTATCGAAAGGTCCGGCGGCAAATGCGAATCATTCCTCGAATTATGCAAACGGAGACGGACAGGTAATTACCGGTCCCGAATATTTAACGGTTTTTGACGGCATGACCGGTAAGGAACTTGCTACGGTAGATTATTGGCCGGCCCGCGGCAATGTAGGGGATTGGGGTAAACCTTTTAAAACCGATACTTACGGCGGACGTTCCGAGCGGTTTAATGCCACAGTGGCTTACGTGGACGGTGAGCGCCCGAGCGCTATTTTTCAAAGAGGTTATTACGGCCGCCTGACCATGGCGGCTTGGGACTGGAGAAACGGAACGCTCACGCGCCGCTGGACATTTGATTCCGGCACGGGGGAATATGCCGGGCAGGGTAACCATCAGATTAGCGTGGCAGACGTAAATAACGATGGCTACCACGAAATAGTTACCGGAGCGTCGGTTATTGGGCGCGACGGCAAGGGCATGCACCAAAGCGGCAGAGGTCACGGAGACGCGCTTCATGTGGTTCACACAAAAAAGAATTCTTCTACCCCGCAAATATTTCAGCCGCACGAAAACTCTCCTTTTGGGATTTCTTTTAGAGAGGCAAGTAACGGGAATCAGCTTTTTGCGATAAACGCCGACGGAGATACGGGCCGCGGATGTATTGCGGAACTCGAAGCGGGCTATGGTTTTACTGCTTGGGGAGTGGGCGGAACCAATTCCGGACTTTATAATACATCCGGTCAAAAAGTAGGAAACAGCCCGGGCATCGGTACTAATTTCCTGATTTGGTGGGATGGCGAATTGACCCGCGAAGGTTTGGACGGTCAAGGCGCTATGTCTGTGAAAAAATGGAGCGTTAAAAACAACAGGGCAACGGAACTCCTGAAAACGGAAGGCTGCACTTCGCACAACACCACCAAAGCGAATCCGGTGCTTTCCGGCGATATTCTCGGCGACTGGCGCGAAGAAATCATTTTATCTACTTCCGACGGCACCAAACTCCGTGTTTTCACCACCACCATGCCTACCGAGTACCGCCTCCCGACTTTAATGCACGATCCGGTTTACCGCGTGGCTATTTCCTGGCAAAATTCATCTTACAATCAGCCGCCGCACCCCGGTTATTACATTGCTTCGGATATGAGTTTCCCGCCGCCTAAATTGAATATTAAGGTTGTCGGCGAAAACGCCAATAAATCTCCCGTGACTTCAATCATTTCGCCTGATAATAACAAATTATTTCTGCCCGGAGAAACGATTGAAATTGCGGCGTCGGCATCGGATCCGGATGGTTCCATAGCGAAAGTGGAATTTTATAACGGGGCAGCAAAACTGGGCGAAAAAACCGGAACGCCTTATACTTTCTCTTGGACAACGGCTTCGGACGGAGTTCACGCTATTACGGTGAAAGCGATTGATAACCTCGGCGCGGCTACCACATCGGCAGCGGTGAATGTTACTGTTGCCGCCCATCTCGGTTCCGGAAGATTGATTGAGGATCTTTATCTTTTTGACCCTACAGGTAAAGCAAATTGGTCCATTCAAAACAGTTTAGCCGTCGGTGATTCGGTTAACGG
>JAISUZ010000060.1 GCA_031271785.1 Fibrobacter sp.
GAATTTTTAGAGGTGTCCTTTGTTGATTCTGTGTTTGATAATTCTTACGGCGACCTCGTAGGAGACGCGCACGAGTACGTTTATCAGTAAGACAAGCAGGCTCATCGCTGCAGCAGAACCGAAATTGCCCGCTTCTTCCATGTGAGTGATGGCAATGGCGGCGATCTTAAATTTAGCGCTGTAAAGGAATACCACTGCCGATACGGTTACCATGGCATTGACAAAGAAATACATGAATATTTCTAAAATAGCGGGTAAGGAAAGCGGAACGCTCACGCGCAAAAATGTTTTCCAGCGCGGGATATTCAAGCTGTCCGATACGCTTTCATATTCTTTGTCCAGTTTTTTCAAGCAACCGGCCGCCGTTAAAAACGGTACCGAAAAGTAATGCAGGATATTCGAGACCACGAGAATAATAATCGTACCGTAAATAAAGTGGAAAGGATTACTTCTGTCGTTAAAGAAGAAAATAAAGGAGATACCGATCACCATGCCCGGAAGCGCGAGAGGCAAAACGGAAAGCAGCTTGCCGTATTTCCGCAGAGTGCCGAAACCGCTTATTTTTTCCATCATGTAGGCATAGATAAATACGAAGATCGTGCCGAATAATGCCGAACAGAACGCCATTTTCAGCGAATTGAAGTAGCTGTCCATCCCGCCGGCCGACCGGTTAAAAATAAAGTTTTTCAATGTGAACGAGAGGTTATACGGATAGTTTTCCGCAAGCGCCCCGATAAACAGCGTGCCGACGAGAGTTAAGAAAAATAGCGTAATTAAATAGCAGAAACCAAAGAAAAAGACGTCGCGTTTTTTATTCGGCTTAATAGAAAGTTTGGTGGCTTTGGCGCTGATGGTTCCGGCATTTTTACTGTTGACCAGGCGGTCCACCACAAAGGAAAGCACCGCCGGAATCAATAAAAGCGTTCCCACAACGGCGCCCATATTAAAATTAAACTGCCCCGCCACCTGCTTATAAATATCCGTGGCAAGCACGTTAAAATTGCCGCCGAGTACTTTGGGCGCGCCGAAATCGCAGAAAGCGAGCGTGAAGCAGACAAAAAAGACATTGATAACAGTGTATTTGATTTCCGGAAGCGTGATTTTCAACAGCTTTTCAAAAGGAGGTACTCCCATGGAGTCCGCCGCTTCATAAAGCCGTCCGTCCGCAAATTCAAGCGCTACAAAAAACATCAGAAACGCAGGCGGAAAAGTGAATATCACTTCCGAAATGATAATCCCGAGCCGCCCGTAAAGTTCAAAAGGAAAAAGCCCGGCGCGGGTGAAAATTCCCTGCTTGCCGAACATATAAACGAGTCCGAGCGCATGAACGATGGTGGGGATAAAAATAGGGATCAACGCCGTGTATTTGAAAAATGTTTTCCCTTTAATCCGTGTACGGGTCAAAGCAAAAGCGTATAAAAATCCAAAAACCACGCTAAAAAGCGTTGCCCAGAGCGAAATATCGATCGTATTTAAAATCGAAGAACTCAGCGCCGGCGTATTGAAATATTTGACATAGTTTTCAAACCCGGCAAACGCACCGGCTTTGTTAAAAAACGCCTTGGAAAACAGAGCGAATAACGGAAAAATGAGAATCACCGTAAAGCCGGTCAGGCAGGTAGCGAGCACAAAAAATTGACTCCACCGGAACCCGGCAAACCATCGTTTTATCGTATTTGTCATGATTAAATCGCTGCCGCGCCCGCGTATTTGGTGATACTATCCGGCGGCATCCGAAGAAAAACAAAACCGTTTTCGTTCAAACTCAGTTCTGCCATTCTTTCCGAAGGAATATCCATACAAATTTCCGAAGTATCGGGCAGAGTACCGTAAACCCGTGTCATCGGACCTTTAAATTCGAGAGTCCGCACCCGCGCTTTAAAATCATAAACGTCCTGCCTGCCGGTAATTTCCACATTCTCAGGGCGAATTGCGCAAGTCTCACCGCCGCTCCGGTAAAAGTTCATGGTACCGATAAAACTTGCCACAAAAGGCGTTGCCGGATGGTCATAAATTTCGCGGGGTGTGCCGATTTGTTCCACCACCGCATTATTCATCACAATAATACGATCGGCCATCGTCAGCGCTTCTTCCTGATCGTGCGTCACCATAATGGTGGTAATCCCGAGACTTTGCTGAATCGCCCGGATTTCTCTCCGCAGTTTCTGACGTACTTTGGCATCGAGCGCCGATAACGGCTCATCGAGCAAAAGAAACGCCGGCGAAAGAGCGATCGCCCGGGCAAGCGCCGTCCGCTGCTGCATCCCGCCGGAAAGTTCCCGGGGATATTTATTCCGATGCTCGAACAGATCCACGAGGCGCAAAGCGTTAAAGGCTTTATCAAGCCTTTGATCTTTTGAAAATTCTTTTCTTTGCTGTAACCCGAACAGGATGTTTTCCATCACCGTCATATTGGGAAACAAAGCGTAAGATTGAAACACAATTCCGAAATTACGCTTGGCGGCGGGGAGAAACGTAGCCTCTTTCCCGTCGATAAAAACCCGACCGTTATTTGCCGGCTCAAGGCCGGCAATGATCCGAAGCAAGGTGGTTTTGCCGCATCCGGAAGGACCCAGGATGCAGACAAATTCACCTTTCCGAATAGACACGCTTACATTATTTAAGGCTGTTTGTTTGTCGAATCGTTTCGTAATATTCTTAATATCTAAAAAAGCCATTATTCCATTCACCTGATCTTATTTTGCAGCAGACTTACCATCGTATTTCACGGTCCACTTATCGAGAATCGCATCGCGGTTGGAAGCAATCCACACCAAGTCGTTATCAATCAGCTGATCCACCGGATCATTATTAAAACCTTCGTACTTGCTGCCTTTGCCGTTTGCGAGAATCGGATAATTTTCCTTATACATATTCATGGCATCGTCGGAAATCGCCCAGTCCAGGAACGTTTGCGCCGCAAGGTTCACCGGTTGTTTCTTAATAAGCGCATTCGCTTCGAGATCCCAGCCCGCCCCTTCGGCCGGGAACACAACCACCACCGGCGCGCCGTCTTTCATTTGCTTGATACCGGCATAACCGAAACTAATTCCGATCGCGCATTCGCCGGCGCCTGCCATTTTTGCCGGTTTCGAACCGGAATGCACATACTGATCGATATTTTCATGCAATTTAGAGAGGAAATCCCAACCGGCGTCCGTACCTTTACCCTTCAGCTGAAGAATACCCGTCACCGTCAAAAGCCCGGTACCGGAAGAAGACGGGTTCGACATTACAATATGACCCTTCAATTCGGGGCGGAGCAAATCGTCGTAGGATTTAATATCGGAAGCCTTCAAACCGAGTTTTTCGATCTCAACGGTATTGATGATAAACGCGGTTTCCCACACATCGATGCCGACCCAGGTAGGAACAGGCTTATTCGACTTAAAGCGCGGAAGAATATTTTCCACACCTTTGGGAGCGTACGGCTCTAACATATCGTTTTCGTCAAGCACGAGCAGAGAAGAAGCGGCGGTACCCCAAACAACATCTGCCTGCGGATTCTCTTTCTCTGCAAGCAATTTAGCGGTAATCACTCCCGTGGATTCACGAATGATGTTTACTTTAATGTTCGGATATTTGGCGGTGAAGTCCTTCAAATACGCCTCGGTTAATTCATCTTCGAGGGCGGTATAGACAGTGATCTCACCTTTATCTCTATCACCGGTTGCTTTTGTTTCTACATTGCAGCCAACGAGGGAAGCAAACATAAACATTCCGAGAATCATAGATAACCATTTTTTCATAGCTGTATCTCCGTAAAATTGTTTGACCCAAAGTTACAGAACGGATGTAAAGTTTAAGAAGTCTCTCAAGTAAAATCTTTGTAAGGAATTGGGCGTGCCCCGGCGCGTCATGTTCCTCCGGCATGAAAACCGCGCCGGGTCGGCGTGTCTCCGGGCTACCCTCCGGTCGGTGCTGCGCACTGCGCGCTTCGCGCGCACCCTCCGCCTGCCTCACGCAATGTTCGCACGGTTCCAACGCTTAGGGACAAATTGGAGCGGCTTCCGGCCTAAAAATTTGTCTCACCAAGTGGCGGCGCAGATGAAGAAAGTCTTCCATGCAAGTGCGAACTTAATAGATGTGCAAAACATCATGATCCTGTTATATATCAATTCAATTCGCGATA